>NZ_KV836154.1:0-40342 GCF_001838255.1 Corynebacterium sp. HMSC073B01
GAAAATCAGACACACTTTTTGTCACTTAACCCTGGATGTGCAGCTCTACTCTGCGGTTTTACTGCACAGCCCCACGTGGCTGCCTTACTTCGTTGCCTTGAAGCGCTTTTCCACCTCAGCACCGAGCCAGGAATCAACGTTGGTCCAGTACTGGTAGACACGCTGCTCCACCTCTGGGGAAACGCCCTGCATGGCACCGACGATGTTGTCTGCCAAGCGATCGCGCTCGGCATCGTCCATCACGTTGCGAACAAGGTCGCCTGCCTGCGAGAAGTCATCATCCTCAGGGTGCTGCACGTATGCGCCAGCGTAGAACTCTTCACCAACGCTCTCCCACTGGCCAAAGGCACCAGCATCGACCTGGCCAGCGTGACCGGAATGCACTGGGCAGCCAGCAGCCTTAGCTGCAGCCGCAGTATCGGCCTCCGGACCGCGAGCGGCGGCGTTGGAGCCATGAACCGGCAGGTTCGGGTCAGCGTAGTGGTAGGTGCCGTAGCCATCCTGCGAGAAAGAATTCACTGGGCAGCGCGGCTGGTTCACCGGCAGCTGGTCATGGTTGACACCAAGACGGTAACGGTGCGCATCAGCGTAGGAGAACACACGAGCCAGCAGCATCTTATCCGGGGAGAAGCCAACACCCGGCACGGTATTCGACGGCGCGAATGCGGCCTGCTCAATCTCGGCAAAGAAGTTGCCCGGATTGCGGTTCAGGGTGAAGTGACCGACCGGAATCAGAGGGTAGTCCTTCTGCGACCAGGTCTTGGTCAGGTCAAACGGGTTCACCTTGTAGCTGGCGGCCTCGTCGTAAGGCATGATCTGCACCTTGACGTCCCAGGTTGGGTAGTCGCCGCGCTCAATCGCCTCGAAGAGATCCTGGCGAGCGTGGTCGGTGTTTTCGCCTACCAGCTCAGCGGCCTCATCATCCGTCAGGAAGTCCCAGCCCTGGCGAGTCTTAAAGTGGTACTTAACCCAGAAACGCTCCCCTTCAGCGTTAATCCACTGGTAGGTGTGGGAACCGAAGCCGTCCATATGACGGAAGTCCTTCGGAATACCACGGTCACCCATCAAGTAGGTGACCTGGTGAGCGGACTCCGGAGAGGCAGTCCAGAAATCCCACTGCATATTGGCATCGCGCAGGCCCGTGTCCGGCAGACGCTTTTGAGAGTGAATGAAGTCCGGGAACTTAATGCCATCGCGGATGAAGAACACTGGAGTGTTGTTGCCCACGATGTCGAGGTTGCCCTCTTCGGTATAGAACTTCAGCGAAAAGCCACGCACGTCACGCCAACCATCCGGGGAGCCCTGCTCACCAGCGACAGTGGAGAATCGCGCCAGCATCGGAGTGACAGTGTTCGGCTGGAAGACGGCAGCCTTGGTGTACTTGGAGACATCCTCGGTGACGGTCAGCTCACCGAAAGCACCTGCGCCCTTAGCGTGAACAACGCGCTCCGGAATGCGCTCACGGTTGAAGTGCGCGAGTTTTTCCAGCAGGTGGACGTCGTGGAGGTTAATACCTCCCTGTAGGCCATTGGTTTGCGAGTGCTGCTCTGTAGGAACCGGCGCACCGTTGAGACGAGTGGTCGGACCATTGGAGCCTTCATAGAGATTCGACATGGGGGCGTTTCCTCCTAAAGACAAGGGCTAGATAACAGTCACAACATGCCCTGACGTTTTCCACCCTACACGAAGTTTCATATTCTGCCTATTAGTCGACCGTGATTGATATGTGGACTTAATTATTAGTCCGATTAGGTTCGCTGTATCGGCGACAAACACTCGACACCAAAAAGGACAGATTTCCCCAAGGAAAACCACACACAATGACCGTCGAAAAGCACTTACTGCGCTTTCAAGCCATACCTATCAGCAGTGAATAAAAGGTATAGCCAGCACTACCACTGCACACAGGCGTTGAGGGTAGGATTTCTCGCGTACCACGCTGTCAATTTGGATTCTGATCGGATACTTCTGCAGACATGAAAAAACAAGGGAGGGGCGCAAAAGCGCTCACAATCTTCAAGTACACGCTGGCGCTGCTGGCGACCATTGCGCTTCTCAAGATCGCATTCTTCCCCGCTAACGACGAGGACTATGCGCAAGCAACCGGTGATTTCTCCCAACCCACCACGGAGCTATCCCCTCAGCGGATCAATAACACGCAGAAGCTGTCTGCCACCATCGTCCCGGACGAGCCCACCGTGATCCGCGCCAACGCGTCTGGTGAAATCACTGACGCCTTTGTCAACAGCGGTGGCAACGCCGTAGAGGGCCAAAACCTGCTCCAGGTGAAGAAGACCTCGGTGTCCGAGAATGCCAGCACCTCCGGCAGCGCGGATTCCGATGATGAAAGCGCCGCAGCCACTGCGCCCGAAACTACCGTGACCTGGGGCAACATCACCGCTAAGGCTTCTGGCACTGTGCAGTGGGATATCGTCATTGGCCAGACGGTCGAGATTGGCCAGGAAATTGGCACCATTTCGCCGAATAGCTTCCACGCCGTAGCACCTATTAAGCCGAGCCAGCTGTACACGCTGGGAGACTCGATTAACAATGGCCGCCTCGCTATCACCGATGGCCCGGCACCGTTTTTGTGCGATTCGGTGAAGACCGTCACGGGAAGTAGCGCGGGCTCGCAGAACACTGGCGCCGGGGATGGCGCTGGCATGGGCGCCGCCGCTGCTGGAAATTCCTCGGGCGGCCCACAGCTGCGCTGTGACATTCCCGCAGATCAGACCGTCTACGAAGGTGTTCCTGCCACGCTGATTCTTGGCAGTGGCACCACCTCGGAGGTCCCGGCACTGCCGGTGACCGCCGTGGAGGGACGCTTCCGCGAAGGTGTCGTCTACGCTCCGGCTAAGGACGGCGGAAAGCCCACCAAAATCAAGGTTGAACTGGGCGCCAACGATGGCACTTTCATTGAGATCAAGCGCGGCCTGAAGGAAGGCCAGCAGGTCTTGGAGTACGTACCTTCCTACAAGGATGAGTCCGCCGGCGACGGCACTGACACCGGCACCGGCGCTGGTGATGGCAGCGACACTGGCTTCGATGAGTCCGGCGATGACGCTGGCTCTGAAAAGTAGGCCCGCGCCATGCTTAGTTTGACCGCAGTCACTCGAACAGTGACGCTCCCCAACGGCGAGGAGCTGCCTATTTTGAAAGGCATCGACCTCGAAGTGCCCCGCGGCGAGCACCTCAGCATTGTCGGCCAGTCAGGTTCGGGTAAGTCAACGCTGCTGAACATCATTGGCATGCTCGATTTGCCAGACTCCGGCACCTACACGTTCGACGGCACTGATATTTCCACTTTGTCGGACAGGAAACGCGCTGCGCTCCGAGGCGATAATTTGGGATTCGTCTTCCAACAGTTCAACCTCTTCCCCTCCCGCACCACGCTGGAAAACGTTGAGGTTCCGCTGATGTACGACCGAGGTGAGAAGTTTTGGAATCGCACCGAGCTCGCCGCCGCGATGCTGGAGCGCGTCGGCCTGGGGGACCGCCTAGAGGCCACGCCTTCGCAGCTTTCGGGCGGTGAACAGCAGCGTGTGGCTATTGCCCGCGCGCTCGTGCGCCAACCGCAGCTCATTCTTGCCGATGAGCCCACCGGTGCGCTCGATGTCGACACCGGCAAGATCGTTATGAATCTGCTCGAAGAAGTCGCGGCGGAAAACAACGCTGCGTTGATTCTGATTACGCACGATTTAGAGGTCGCCGAGCGCGGCGATCGGGTGCTTGAGCTTCGCGACGGTCAGTTGCACGCCGACTCCGTCCTACTATCTGCTGCCAACGCTATGCAAGGCTCCGAGGAGGCTGCTGATGACGACGAATAATGAAACCGAATCGAAGTCACGGCCTTCCTTCCTCTATGCAGCAACGCCTTATCTCGGCGCTCTGCTGGAGGCGTGGCATGAGCTGCGCATTAACCGTGGCCGCATCATGCTGTCGCTGGTCAGTGTGGCTGCCGCAGTGTGGGCGATGACCACGGTTATTGCACTTGGCAATATTCTCACCAGCTCTCAGGATGCGGTAACCGCGCAGAGCACGGGTGTCGCCGGAACGGTCACTTTGACTGCCGGAGCGGGTAGCTCCGATTCCGAGGAAGGCAGTAACTTCGGCGACAGCGGCTTCGGCGACGGCAGCGCCGGCACAATGGCCGATAGCTTTGGAAGCTTCGGCGGCGAGGGCACCGGCGGAAACGGTCCGGACGATTTGAGCGTCCTCAACCCGGACGGGTCTATCAATGACGCCTTTTCCACTGCCACGCATCGCCTGGTGAAGACCACCCATGCCAACTTGTGGTCCCGAGTTCGCATGCAGCCAGCGACACCCGAGCAAAATATGGATGACTGCGCTCCGGATGATTACGAGTGTTTTTCGCCAGGTACTCCCGAGCTGATCGCCGCTGACCCCGGTTGGTTCGATATCTACGCCCGCACCATCGTGCAGGGACGTCGTTTGGAAGATGCCGATGGGCAGCGCTTGATGAACCCCGTGGTGGTCAACGACCAGTTCTACGAAAGTCTGGGCAACCCAGCGCTAGCCGACCATCCAACCTTCAGGTTGAAGGAAACGGGTAACACCACCTTCACCGTGGTGGGAGTGTATAAGTCTCTGGGTTCATGGGACGCCCCGAGCATTGTCACGCACTACGATTCCTTCCTCAACGCCGGCTACGAAGGACAGGTGGGTGAGCCGCAACTTCTCGTCGCGACGCCTGAAGAATCCGCAAAGGAGAACCAGAAGGCGCTGCACAACATTTTCCAGGCGGAGCTCGGCCCCAGCTGGAAGGTGAATACCTCCCTGTCGGAGAAGGACACGCAGATTTCCCAGGAGATGAATAACACCATCACCACTGCGCTGGGCATTATCGGTGGCATTGTGATTGCGCTTGGCGCATTGGGGCTGCTCACGGTCTCGATTGTCACCATTGGCCACCGCGTCCGTGAGATTGGTATTCGTCGCGCAATGGGCGCGTCGGCAGGCAGGATCTTTATCTCTGTGTTCCTGGAGTCGATTGTCGCCACGACGGTGGCGGGTGTGGTTGGCGTGATTGCCTCTATCATCACGGTCAAGCAACTGCCGCTGGATAAGATGCTGGCGCTGCCGCTGGAGACCGGTGCCGTGGCCTACCCCGTCACGGCCGCTGTGATCGGCGTGCTGGTCGCGACATTTGTGGGCGCACTGGCAGGTATCATCCCGGCCACTATTGCCGTCCGCGTCAAGCCCATCGACGCCATCCGCTTCTAGCTTTTCAGCCCTTAGTTCGCCTGGCTGCGTCGCCGCCTGCTTTTTGCAGGTGAGGTCACGTGCAGACAGGCGAATTATCTTTAGGTTTTAAGTTGCTAAGCTATGTCCATGACTCCCGCACGCCTCGTCTCTAATGACGAATACATCACGCAGCTGGCGCTGAAAGCCGGCCGCGGTGATCAGGCTGCGCTGACGGAGTTCGTGCGGCTGACGCAGAAGGACGTGTGGCGTCTGGTCGCGCATCTGGGCGGCGTTGATGCCGCGGATGATTTAACGCAGGAGACGTATCTGCGCGTGATGGGGGCGCTTCCCCGCTTTGCGGCGCGTTCTTCTGCCCGTACCTGGCTATTGTCGCTGGCCCGGCGCGTGTGGGTGGATTCGGTCCGCCATGATTCGGCACGCCCGAAGAAGTCTGCGATGGAAGTGGAAAACGCTGCCGAGCAGTTCACGACCGGCGAATCGTGGTCAGAGCTCGCTGACGCCCGCGTGCTGCTGGAGCAGCTGCCGGAGGAACGCCGCGAGGCACTCATTCTGACGCAGGTGCTGGGGTACTCCTACGCGGAGGCCGCGGAAATCGCAGGGTGCCGTGTGGGCACCATTCGCTCCCGCGTCGCCCGTGCGCGCCGCGATCTGGTTGCCGCGCTTGACGACGGCGACAGCGCCAACGGCGACTCTGCAGCTGTGTAAACCCGCTCCCCCAATGGACGTTGATCTTTCTTCTACCCCATTTTTGGAACACTATCGCGCATGATTGCTCAGTTGAGCGTAGGTTCTGCCTTAACTGATAGTTTTATACATTTCCTTATATTCGCGATACGAAACGGGTATATGAACTGCCCCAGTACGCATACGTTCCATCTTTTCCGACGAGATTAGCTTTGTTTTGGGCCACCACCGACCAACTCACTGAGGAGCAGATTTCCCCATGAATAGACCTTCATGGATTTTCACTGTCACTGCCGTTATCACCGCTACAACCGGACTACCCGCCTACGCCGCCACCATTAACCAAGGTGATCCAGTAGTCATCATTCACGCTAATGGCCCACAAGCTAGTGTCTGTACAGCTGGCTATGTCGACAAAACCAATTCGCAAATCTACACAGCAGGTCATTGTGGACAAGAGGGAGACACAGTGACGGATGGGACATTTCAGAAAATTGGAGTTTTCCAACCGTCTCCCACATATGACCATTCACTAGATACGGGGAACGATATTGGCGTTGTCTCGCTTGACGACCCCGCTACTGCAGGCGTGAATTCGTATTCAGGCGACTCAATGCTATCCCCCACCGATGTTCAAACTGGCGAGACAGTCTGCATATACGGAAATACTACGGGGAAAGTTTCCTGCGGTTTAGCCGCTGATCGCGAGGCATACCAAATCGAGGACAACGCTCTACAGGTTCAAAACGTACAGGCTCAACGCGGCGATTCCGGAGGGCCTGTATGGGTTCCGGAGAAAGGTGCTGTCGGTGTTGTTTCAACTACCTGGAACATCATCGATGGGAACGGACAGAAGCTTGGTTCCTATATCACCGCTAATTCACCCTGGTAAGAGCGCTTTGTTTACGTAGGGCTTGTCATCCTCTGAGGTCACGTCACCCGACCGAGGAAAACAAGCCATCACCGATAGCCAAAGGCGAAAGCCCGCCTCTCCTACCGATTACTCAGTAGGAGAGGCGGGCTTGATTCGTCAGAGGGAATTGGCTCCCTCCGAATCCCTAGCTCTTAAGCGTTACGGCGTCGCATTGCGAAGACTCCGGCAGCTGCCAAAGCAGCACCAGCCATCGCCCACAGTGCCACACCGTTGCCACCAGTCTTAGGCATTTCGCCCTTGGTCACATCGGCAATCTGCAAAATGCCCACCTTCGAATCACACTCTGGAATGCCAGTCTTATCGCACTGATTTCCAGACACCGCGACACCGCCACCGGAGAGAACTTCGATAATCGCATTGCCCTTTTCATCCCACGCCGTGGAGAACTTAATGGGCTCAACGAGCAAGTTGTAACCCTGCGGTGCCTTAGTTTCAATCAGGTAGTAAACACCCGGCGCATCCAGGCCCTGGAGTCCAACACGGCCCGCAGTGTTTGTCTGAGACTGTCGCACTACTGGGTTCGTATCAAGGTTGACACTTCCGTCAGAATTCAAGTTCAGCGCGCCATTGGGGTCGGCACGGTGAACTGCAAACTCTGCACCGTCGAGCAGTCCGCCGGTTTGAATCTGATCCGGCGCATCCGGGTTGTAGCTGACCTTCTCCAAGAAGATTCCCATCTTCTTTTCTGGAGGGGTCAACGGGATGCAGTCGGTATCCTTCCAACCACCCATTTCTGCCTCATTCATAAGGCCAAAGTTGGGTTCGTAGAGACCATTCTCCTCATAGCAACGGTAGTTACCGGACGGCTCTGATGGGTGCCCTTCAGGCACAGATGTTTCATCCAACTTCGATGCGTCGAGAGTGAAACGAACAGTGACCTCATAGACATGCTTGCCGGTACTACCGTCAACACCTTCTGGTTTCGTAATCTTCGGAGTGTTGTTGCCATTTAATGCATACGGACCTGGGCCACGGAAATCCCTAGGCTCACTTAGGCGGTTAAATTCGTCGCGGAACACTACCGTTGCCCCGGTGACGGCCGCCGCACCGACAAACTTCGGCGTGTCTAGCAATTGTCCATAGACGACTTCGTTCGACTCGTATCCCGGAGTCTTGGGGTACTCCACGACCACGTTGTACCTTGCAGTAAATTCGTTTTGCGTGCCCGGTACCGGCTGAGGTTCTGTATCTACCGCAACCTTGTCTACGCAAGCTTCGGTGGAGACATTGTCCGCGTCACCCGGACCCGACTCGGAGTCTGTTGCGACGAGCTTCACACGGTTAGGGCTACATACCGTCTTAAGGTTGCCGTGTTCATCTGTACGCACTGGAGCGGATACAACGAATTCAACCTTTGCATGGGGAGGAATCGTACCGACATAGCCGGTCATGTATTTTCCTTCGCCGCCGGATGGTGCTTCCGCATTCATACCTGCCAAAATGCCACTGCCGGCACCAATCTGGTCCGGTCCAGGCTTACGCCCGTTGACCAACGAAGAACCGGGACCAAAGCCCTCGAACTTTGCGGTTGGGCCGCTCCTATTAATACCGAAATGAGTATCTGTTGGAAGGTACTCGTAGAAAGTGCCACCAGAGCTCGGGTGATCGCTTGTGTTTTCTACCGTAATCGTCCAGAAAGTCCTAGGTTCACCATTGATTATCTCCGTCTTCGAGCGGAGCTTCTTCACAGCGAGGTTTGATTGAAACTCTGGCGGTGGTGCCACCAGGCTAGAGGCAGCATCAGTATTGAACGAATCCGGAAGATTATTCAGAATGTTAACCAACTCAAAGGTCGGCTGGCTGGAGGAAGGATTATCAATCTTTAGCTCAAAACCATTTTGACCAGCCTGGTCACTACCCGCACCGAAACCTAGGTTTCCGTTCGAGTAAGTCCAAGCCTTACCCCACGATGCCGACGAAAACACAATTCGGCGACCATCGAGTGTGGTCAAATTGGACAAATCCCAGGTAGAAATTTGTCCTGTTGCAGTGTCGATGCGCTCCAGAATCACCCTATCCTTTGAACCGGCCTTACTCTGGAAGCCCCACATGTACCGTGGTGCGTCCGGGAGTACTGCCCAGTCCTCGGCAAATGAGATTTGGTTACCGAATACCCGCTCTGCTGTGGAATTGTCCGTGTTCACACGGTAGAACTTACGACTACCGGATGTTGACGCATTTGCCACAAAGTAACCATTTTCGGTCCAGACACCCGCATTCGAGAAGTCGCGGTCGCCTTCAGTTTCAAATGCGGTAGTTTGCGTTCCTGGCTTCTTAATCGGACCTAGGTTGTGTACTTCACCGGTTCCGGGATCGATTTGAAGCAGATTACCTGCCGGATAGCAGTTGTCACCATTCAGACCGCGCTTCTGACTTACTGCGTAGAGCCAGTTGTCATTGGGGTCATACATTAGGGAGTTATACACCCACGGCGAACGACCGACCTCATGGTAGGCCTTACCTTGATCAACTTGTCGGCTCAAAATCGAGGTATCGCGCTTAAGATCCTTCGGCGTACCAGTGACAACGTACACCGGGCTGCCGTAGGCAAACTCTTCTGCCGTCAGCTGACGCGGTGCAGCCTTGCGCACCACTTCCGTCTCTGGAGTCGGATTTTCACACTTCGGAATCGGCGGCGGCGTGGGAAGGTTGAACGTCGCCGAATATACGGTGTTGGTTCCGCCTCGATGCAGCCCCATAAACTGAATCTGCGCAGGACCGCCAATCGAGATCTGTGGCAGGATTACCTGGTACTTCTTATTGCTGATTCTTTTGTACGTAGCTTTGGTCTCGTACCATCCTCCATTCGTACCCGTGTAGTAAACAATCATGTCTGCCGAGTCCTTAGACATGTAACTATCAATGTTCGTTTCAAGAATGACTTCCGTGTCTTTGGGGAGAGTAATCGTCCCATTCGACAACTGGTCTGCGGGAATTACGAAGGTGGGAATGTAGCGACTGCCTTTGAGCACATACCCAGTACCGTTCGTATCTCCGTTATTCTTTGCAATCCTAAAGCTATAGGCGGCATCGGCTGCCGCAGGTGCCGCCATCCTCTGTGGCGCACGCTGCGGTTGTGCAGCACGAGGTGCCGCTACCGGATCATTAGCAGAGGGCTCTGACACCTCAAGCGGTGGCTCACCGGCCTCCACTCCCGGAACATCTGGTGCATCAGCCGCAACAGAGTCGTCTTCCCGCTCGACCCCGCTAGAAGACTCAGCTGGTTCAGCGGACTCCGAATTATCTGGCTTAGGGGTTTCAGAAGTCTGAGCAATCTCGCCTGATGCTGCTACCGACGTATCGCTGAAGATAGCGCCACTCGAAATTTCGGGGGTCTCAAAAACGAACGTTGCCCCATCGACGACCTTAGCGTTCAACCCCGTAATGCTGAACTTCACGGGATTCGAAGAAACATCGACCCCTAGATTGTCTCCCTCACGGAGAGCAATCTTTTTACCGTTGACGGTCAACGAATACTTGCCGTCGGCAAACTCCAAATCAGAGGCGCTATCTGCAGTGATCTCCATTCCGTTGAGAGTTGCATCACTGGCAAACTTTCCTTCAAACTTCGCGGTATCACCGCTGGTAACCGTTAACTGGTCGCCTGACGTCAACGCCACACCGATATCAGTGGTCTGCGCTTCCGCCACAACACCAGCCACCTCTGGCATACCTGCCGGCATGACAACACCAAAAGTGAGGGTCAGCGCCGCAGCGACCGACGCCATCACGCGCACATTTCGCCGCGCGGATTTCGGCTTGCTAAACATTGTCCAGGACATTAGCGTCCCTCACTTCCTTTATCTTTCTTCCTGCTCACCGCAATAATGATGAAGCCCGCACCAATTAATGCGGCAGCTGCCGCCACCAATCCAGCAACCTGCACACCTGTCAGCGCCAGAGAACCTGATGTCCCTGACGATGAAGACTGACCTTGACTTGAACCTGACGCCGATTCGCCGACCGGTTTCTTCGGAGGTTTGGTGGGCGTAGTAGTGGGCGTTGTCGCCGGAGTAGTCGTACCATCCTCCGGCGGCGTCGGAGGTGTGTCCGGCGGAGTCGTCGGCGGTGCCTTAGGTGGCGTCGTCGGAGGTGTCTTAGGTGGAGTTGTCGGAGGTGTTGTCGGTGGTGGAGTTTTACCTGGCGTATGCGACTTCGCTACGATGACGCCTTCGACCGGGTTGGGGTCTTCCGTCACTGTGTGGAAAGGTACCGCGACCAGGAAAGCGTTGATTTCACGGTAGTTACCGTCCGGCGCACTTGAGGTCACAAGGTAGATACCGTCGACAAGCCCGGAAAACTGAACCTCGCCGTTGGCATCTGTCACCTTGGAAAGGTTTAAGTCCTTGTTCCATTTTTGGATTTCGTCAAGGCGGGCCGATTCCACTCGCTTCATATCCGCTGGATTTTTGGGGTCAATCCCCTCCAACCGATCTAGGTGAATGGTCACTCCCTCAACGGAACCTGCGACAGTCTGACCGTCATCATCGGGGTTTCCCTTGGTCAAACGAATCTTCAGCACATTCGTGCCAACAGACTGCTCGACTCCCGCCACGCCGTCACGTCCTGCGACAGGGACAGCCTGCGCGATATCCGCACCTGCCCCAAGGCCAGCGCAGGTGAAAGCAAGCGCAATGGTTCCTGCAACTACGCTGTTCAGCCGGTTATCACGGTTATTAATCATTGTCATGCTCCCACCAGCGGTCTTCATCGTCTCCGTCTTGCTCGGAAGCTGATTGCGGTTGCGACGGATCCGATTTTTCAGCTCGCTTTCTCGTGCGCCTGTGGCGACCGCCAGCGCGATGGCTGGTAACGCTTTCGTCGGCCTGATCGCCGTCATAGTTATCAAAGGAATCTTCGGCCATATCGCCGTCGTGATTGTCTTCATCGAAGGTGTCGTCAATATCTTCCAGCTGGCGTTGACGCCATACCCACCAGGCAAAAGCGGTGCCAAGCACTAGCACGACTACAAGCAAGGTGTACATCCACCACTGCCAACCCGCACCGTGGGTCTGACTGAAAACTTCATCATCCGCTTCATTCAGCGGCACTTGATGGCCACGCACCAAAAGCCTGTGGGTGTTAATGCCATAGGGCGTACACGTAATAAGCGTGACGTAGTCCTGATTGGGCACAGGCCTCAAATCGTCAGTTTCGTGTGGCAGAACGACCTTAATTTGATCGACTACATACTTGAGCCGATGACCGGACACCTGAATATAAAAGGCGTCACCTTCACGGGCTTTGGCTAAATGGTCGAACATTGTTGAGTTCGACAGACCAGTGTGCCCAGTGATAATCGAATGCGTTCCGACGCCGCCGACCGGTAAATCGGATCCATACAAATGACCTAAACCACGTTGCAGGGTCTCATCCGAGGTTCCATGCAGTACAGGCAAATCTACATTGATGGATGGGAAAATGAACCGAGCCATCGCTTCGGTCTCATTTAGTTGATTTAAGTACTCTGCGTACTCGGGATTATCCGCATGGATGCGGTTCAACCACGGATCCAGGATTGGGCCGGTATCGCGACCCTCGTTGTACGCATGCGCCCGTTCCCACTGTGTGTTCTTCACATCTTGTGGAATGTCTTTATCCAATTGCGCATACGCTCGCGCGGCACGCGACGCATTCATGTTGTTCCATGCTGTCGACACCACCGGGTACAGCATGACCAACAAGCCGATTACAACAATAATTGCGGGCAGCGTAAGGCTTTTACGGGCCGGCTTTTCTGATTGCTGGCTAGCATCCAGCTCGACTACCGAAGCAGACGACTGTTCCACGGGACAACTCCCCAAAGATTCCTAAATACGCACAGCCTTCAACAGCCAGATACACCAAACCCGCCGCCAATTGCCACTGCGCAGACAACCAAAATCAATCACAACAGCAGCGCACTGACCACAGTGCGCTAGGCAAAGCAGGGTACACAACGCGTACCCTGCTTCACCGTCCTTAGAGCGGCTTTCGCTCTAAGGCACCGAGTACAAACTCGGATTTAGTTCTTCGATCCGCGGCGAGCGAACCATGCACCAGCTGCGACGATAGCTGCACCGATGGCAGCCAGGATGCCGACACCGGCGCCACCAGTCATCGGCAGGTTTGGAGTGTCCTGCTTGATGTTCTCAATCTCAGAAACCAAAGTGACCTCATCGTCACCCTCGCGCTCACCGGTTGCAGATACGTTGGCTCGAGTGAACTCAATCTCAGTGACATCCTTTTCCGGCAGTGCGTAGCCAGCAGGAGCCTTGGTCTCCTTCAGGCAGAACTTCTTGGTTGCCGGGGCTTCCTTGCCATCCTCGAAGTCGGTCAGGTGCAGACCATCAATGGTGATTGTGCCGTCCTCACCGGTGGTCCAGGTCTTCTCGTCCTTGACAGTTACCTGTGCACCCAGGTCAGATGCCGAGGTGCACTGGTAGAGCTCGAACTCAGCGCCTTCCAGGACCTTGCCCTTTTCCTCGCCGTCCTTCTTCACGACCTTCAGCTTGCCGTGGTAGGTCTCGACCTCATTGGTCTCGTTCTTGACCTCGTTACCGGTATTCGGGTTATTGAAGAAAACTTCACCCTTGTTCTTCAGCACAGTGGTGTCGCCAACCTCCTTGCGCTTAACCTCGAAAGTCAGCGACATCTTGGCACCGGGCTGAACCTTGGCCAGACCCTGATCGGTCAGCTTAACGACGAGCTTGTTTCCGTTCTCAGCCGGATTGTTGACATCGTAGTCACCGGCGCCCAGAACCGTGTCACCAGCCTTGACCTCGGTAACCTGCTGGAAGTCCAGGCGCTGATCCAGCTGATCCTCGAAGCGGAAAGCCTTCAGGCTCTTGCCCTCGCCCCAGGTCGGAGCGTCGGCGTTAATGGTGTAGGTGTAACCATCCTGGATGTGCTTATCCGCATCCTTGACGGTCTTCTCAGTCTTGGTCTCCGTGTTCTTCGGGTAAGCAACGACGTTGTAGTTCCACGCGTCAGATGCCTCATTGACCATCGGAACGGAAACGATGAACGGAGCACCAGTAACGATGCCGGCCGGAGCGTCTGTTTCCTCGACCAGGTAGATGCCCAGATCCAGGTCATCGAAGGCAGCCTTGCCATCGGCACCTGTGGTCTGTTCCTTGACGTCACCAGTCTTATTCTCATCCTTGACGTCTGCAGCCGACTTCGGGAAGGTTGACCAGTCACCATTCTGCAGGTCGTAGTTCAGCTTGGTGATCTTGTAGGTCACGCCAGCGAGCGGCTCGCCCGGTACGCCTTCCATCTCCTGGCCGGTAGCCGCAGTACCCGACTCATTACCCTTCTTCTTGTAGAGGGTGATCGAACCCTTCTTGCTGAAATCGATGTTTGCCTTGTTCACAGCCCCCTGCTCAACAGCAGGTCCTTCAGGCTGAGCAATAACAGCAGGAGCAGAGATACCCATAGACAGGCCGACGATTGCGGCGAACGTTACCGAACGAGCGGTACGAGAGAACTTATTCACGGAAACAGGTCCTTTACAACGGTCCAAAATGAAGCGGCACGCTTCAATACGTCTCGCGATTCACTTCAGACGGCGACATCGATATTCTCCGACCGCACAAAACTGATATTTTCCTTAAGAAAAGACCAGCCTGTCTAACCTTCTAAGCTTCAGCGTCATGAACTTTTATGTTTGTATGTTGAAACATTCCAGCTCAAGCCCATTGCCCGCTCGGTTAACAGCGCTCAGTGAACCGCTTATATATAACCTAACCGCTTAAGCATCTGACCGATACCCCCAAGGAGAACGGGCCGCGACACCTGGGCATGAAAACCCTTCGCATTCACACTTCGTACTACCTCCGCGATAGCTCTTTGCACTGTTCGCGACGGGCTTTTGCCCATTCACCCAAAAAAGCGTCAAGATTTCCTCGATTTATCCCCCTTCCCCCAATCAGGGCTAACCAGTTGGTTTGTATCAATAGCTTTTACCCCCTACCGCTATCGTCGCAGCGCACGCCGGGCAAATGAGGGCTCATCAACCTTCTCGTATTTGCTGTCACGACAACGTCGTCAAGCGAAAGCAAAAGGACACCCTCAAAAACCAAGTAACGCCCCGCGACCCACCGCCTTGTGCTAGGACCTGTAAAAGCACAGAGACAGTAAGCGACACGGGGCGCGCTGTGGCGTCACAAGAGGCGTTTAGAGAACCGCCCAGTAGTGAACATCGTTGTAGCCGTTGAGCTTGAGGACGTCACCAACCTGATCGACCTTCTTCTTGCCCTCGGGGGTCATACCATCCGGCATGATCTGCACGTCAGCGCTGTGGTCACCGGTGAAGGTGATGTTGACGTAGTCCTTGCCATCGCGATGCTCAAGCTCGAAGACGTAGCGGTTGACGGCTAGCTTGCCCGAGTGGAGGAACCCACCCTTGCCCGGAGCGACAACTGCAGTGTCAGCAGAGTTTGCAGGTGCAGCTACTGCCTGTGCGGCAGTGGCAACCGGAGCGGCAAGCACGAGTGCGCCCACACCCCAGACACCGATTTTCTTCAACATGCTCATAGGTACTTCCTTATCTTCTGTGTTTCTGCAGGGTTTCTGCAGATTTGTTCTGTGTTTTTCTGCGACTGCCGGCGCCGCCGTTGTTCGACGGCGTTCAACAGCCACAGCCAATGAAATTGGTCAACTAGTTGAGGCTGAGCCCCAGCGCCCTAGTGCTCTGATCTAGCGCACTGGATTAGCGCACTGGAGTGGCCTCGACGATGATGTTGTCGGCGTAACCCAAGGTGCCGCCGACGAACTCGCCTCCGCAGGTGATGAGGACCAAGCGGTTCTCACCAACTGCGTCGTTGACAGCCTCGGGCATCTGGGCGCCCTTGACCACCTGGATTGGATCCTTGCTGACGGTGAAGTCTCGGCTTTCGCCATCTACCTTCACCGTGACAGTGTCACCAGCCTTCAGGTCAGCGAAACGTGCAGCGTAGCCATCGCCCTGGTCCACCTCATTGACGTGACCGGTAATGACGGACGATCCAGCTGCACCTTTCTCACCCGGGATTGCGGAAGCCGAGTACCAGCCAAGGCGCGAAACATCGGTCGGTGGAATCAGAGATCCTTGATCAGTCAGCTGAACGAAATCAATCGGAGCCGACTTACCATCAATGAGCATCTCCATCTCGTGCACAGCTCCCCGAGAACCCTGTGCTGGAGTGGGCAGATTCTCCTGCGCACCATCGAGCGTCGAATCATTGCGATTGATCTGGCCAATCACCAGCAGAGCGATAACGCCGATCAATGCGATAGCGGCGATATACACCCTTGGCTGCTTCCACCAAGGCACGTCCTGCAGGTCTCCGGCTTGGCCGTCGGCCTGGTCTTCGTCCTGGCCAAACGGATCAACGTGGTTGAGTGCGCCGGTTTCGGCCTCCGGATCGATGCCGGGCTCGTAACCTGGAGCATTTCCAGGTTCCTTTCCGGTCTCGTCCGAGCCAAACTGATCGGTCATGGAATCTCCTTAGTTCGTGGCTACCGTCGGCAGAGCGTGCGTAGCCAAACCGGTCGGGCCAGACGGAACCGAACTAATTGCACGTCGTTCCGAGTTCGGAGCCAACGGCTTTCCGTGGTTCTTCTGCTTATCCTGGCCAGTGCCTCCGATGATGGTGACGTTGGTGTTGTTCTGCTCCGAGTGCTGATTAATCACAGTGGTCGGGGTGGCAGAGTCGCTGGTAGGTGCAGAGGAATCGTCGTTAGGCGTGTTCTGCTCGCCCTCATCCTTCGGCTGCTCAGATGGCGTGTTCTCTGGGGTCTTGCCGTTCGTGACAGTCTGCTCCGCAGAGTTGATGTCCTTGTGAACAGCAACTTCCTTGCCATTGGCATCGGTCAGAGTCTCGAAGGCAACCTGGGAAGCGCAGTCGCCGTCAGTGATGATGATCGGAACATCAACCGTGCCGGCGGATGCCGTCGGCACAAAGTGCAGGCGGCTCCTAGCGCCAGTGGACTTGCCCGTCTCCTTGCACATCAGCTCACCGGTCAACGTGTACTTCGTGCCCGGCTTCAGGCCAGTGAAGTGCACGGTGTCGATGACGACAGCGCCCTTCTCAACCAGACCCTTGCCGGCAATACCGGCAGTAGTCGTGATGGCTGGGTTGTCCTCAGACTGCGCTGGGGTGCTTGGGTGGTTTGGCTTTTCCGGCTGGGCAGGCTTGCTCGGCTTTTCCGGCTGGGCAGGCTTGGTCGGCTGAGCAGGCTTGGACGGCTTGCTCGGCTTTTCCGGCTGAGCGGGCTTAGTCGGCTTGCTCGGCTTGCTCGGCTTTTCGGACTCGGACTTAGACGGAGTTGTCGTCTCAGACGGCTCTTCCGGCTGTGTCGTCTCCGGCTGCTCGGAAGGCTCATCCTCGCTCGGAGTTACCGGAACGGTGGACGTGGTCGGCTCAGTCGAGCTGGTTTCCGGTACGGTCGTTTCCTCGGACGGAGTTTCGCTTTCCTCAGTCGGGGTATCTTCCGGAGTTTCCGGAACCTCGCCGGTCACGGTCTGGTTTGCATCGTTGATATCTGCGTGGTCAGCGATCTCATTGACCTGACCAGCGCTTTCCTGACCAGTTGAGTCAACCTCATCAGAGGTCAGGTGCTCGAATACAACAGCCTCAGCAACAGGAGTCTTAACAGAATCAGACACCTCAAGAGTGACAGTCACAGTACCGCTTGCCGACGTCGGCTTGAACGTCGCCTCGCCATGCCCAATCACAGAGCCATCGGCCTTGTTAACCAGTTCACCGGAGAGGGTGTAGTTTTTACCAGGCACCAAACCCTCGAAATGTACGGTGTCAACAACCTTGGCATTAGCCTCAATGCGGTTGCCCTGAAGCTCCGCTACCGTGCGCAGCTCCGGCTCCAGCGGCGTATCAGCGGGCTCGCTCGGCTTAGACGGTTCGGTGGTCTCAGTCGGCTCGGTCGGCTCCGTGGTCTGCGACTCAGTGCTGTCAGTCGGCTCGGTCGGCTCCGTCGGGGCAGCCGGCTTCGTGGACTCGGAGGCGTTAGGAGTAGTCGTCGAAGAGCTCGGCTGCTCGTTGCTTTCCGACGTCGTCGGAGCCTCAGACTCACTGGTCTCAGAAGTAGAGGTCTCGCTGGACGACGGCTCCGTTGTTTCCTCGGTTGTCTCCTCGCTCGTCGGAGTTTCTTCGGAGGTCGTCGGCTGTTCCGGCTTTTCGCCGTGAACGGTCTGAGCTGCGTCGTTAATGTCCTCGTGGGAGGCGATTTCTACCGGCTGACCATCGGCGTTGTCCTGGCCATCGGCGGTGACCTCTGTCGAGGTCAGCTTTTCAAATGCAACAGCAGCGGAAACCGGCTCATCCACATCATCGGAGACGGTAATCATGACAGTCTGTTCACCCGAAGAGGTCTCCGGAGTGAACTCGACGCTACCGGTACCCAAGACGCGATCCGCATTGGCCTTGTCCACCAGGGTGGCATCCAGACGGTAGTTCTTACCCGGAACCAGGTCAGTAAACCTCACAATGTCCTTAACCACAGCGCCCGCAACAATCTTGTTGCCGTTCAGGCGAGCCTGAGTGGAGATCGACGGCTTAAGCGTGGTCGGCTTCTCCGGCTCGGACGGCTTGGTCGACTCGGACGGAGTCGTGGTCTCCGCAGGCGTGGTCGGAGTAGTCGGCTTCTCCGGCTCGGTTGGCTGTTCCGGTTCGGTCGGCTTCTCCGGTTCAGACGGCTTCGTCGGTTCAGACGGCTTCGTCGGCTCTGCCGGAACTTCACCTGAAGACGGCGTGACATTGTCAATCACAATGATGTCTTGTTTCTTACCATTGTTGAAAATGTAGCCAGTGCGGTTCGTACCGTCGACGGTGCCCTGGCCGACGTTAGCCGGACCAGTGAGGTAGTCGTAGACAGCCTTCGTCGATGGGTTGTGAATGCCCTGGGAGAAATCAATGTCATCGGAGAAGTGCCACAGAGCGAACTGAGTTGCGTTATTGGCATCCAGCACATTCAGGCGTCCTTTAACTCCAGCTGCCTTCCCCAGTTCATCCAAACCAACAGCTGGAGAACCGTGGTGCGCAATCCAGTTGAGCTTCCGGTATCGGTCAAAGTCGTTCCGCAGCTTGTTATTGGTATCTGTACTGCGCGAGAACTGACTGAAGTTCTGCACACGACCGGTGTCATAAAGATCACCGCCGACGCTGGCCTCAATGCAGTAACCCATTTTGTGGCTACCAAATGGAGTTGCAGCCTCGTCAAATGCCGCAATGAGTGGCCCAAAATTACGGACATTTCCGTTGGCTTCAACACCCGCAACGGTTCCAGGAACACTCAAAATCTTCTGAATCGTCAGGGTTTCGCCAGTGTCCTCCGGCTCCTGCGCATGCGCAAGTATCGGAGATTTAGCGAAGAAAAGAGCGAGCACAGCCACGAAGCCAAAAAGCGCCAACCAGCGCTTTTCGTTTGTAAAACGACCGAACATGAGCCCTCCCCCTTCCTTCGATTTCAGTGCGTTATACACTTTTCGCTACCTTTCCAGCCTTCAATTAACAATCAATGACCACGCATAAGCGTCTCCAGCCCCCATCACAGGTAGCCCAGTTGACATCGCCTTCTAATTCTCATTTATAGCGTTGGCCGTCCCCGAATATAACAAATACATTTTATGTTTGTTGAGCCATTTAATTGCCACCCCTATTGTCTTTTATTTCAATGTCAATAATTGTTGTTTGCATATTTTTTCTGGGGTGGACATTTGGACACCACACACATGCCGAAGTTCCACCTTTCGCCACGACACCTAGCCATTCAACCCATAAAATCACGATTAACCTGCGCATATGAAGTTTTTTCAATGAATCCCCGCCCATTAATTTGGGTTAGAATGTCTCCCATGTCACGATTTTCATAATTGTGAGTTACGGCACAAATGACACCCCACCCCCACCTAATGAAAATGCAAGCCAATAAATCCCTAAGAGCAAAAATGACGTCTCAAGACTATTTGCAAAAAATCCCCCGGGGCACCATTTAATAAGCCACATAATTGTGTGCTAATTGCGGCTGCATAAATAATCGCCTCTCCGCCCCAACCTCTCCATCCGCGGTTAATAGACAAAAGTGGGTCTGATTCACAGCATTCCAACAGATCACGTTATGTAAAACGCGACTGCATACGGGCAGCAAATGTGAAACTGTGCGAGTTTATGACACTTTCAGGCCATTTTTCGGGCCATTTTTGACATACACGCAGTCAGTAACTCGGATCGGCCCAACGTCGCCAGCTATAAACGCAAAAAAGCGCCTCCCCACTCCACAAGGAGTGAGAAGGCGCTCGTGTGCTGTTACGTATTAATAGCAGCGAGAGCTAATAGCTGCGCAGTGTAGTTGTAGTGCAGTGCCTACATCGACTTAGGCGGCACTAGATAGCTTTTGCACCGGTGAGGTCCAGGTCAACTGGCAGGTTGTCACCCGCACCGTCCTCGGCCAGCAGGCCACCCTGGTTGTTGCCACCGGTCTGGGCACCCTGCTCCTGGCCGCCAGTCTGGAGGCCACCCTGGTTCTTACCACCGGTCTGCAGGCCCTGCTCCTGGCCGCCAGTCTGAAGGCCGTTCTGGTTCTTACCGCCAGTCTGGAGACCCTGCTCCTGGCCACCGTTCTGCAGACCCTGGTCACCACCGACGTTTTGCAGGCTCTGATCCTGGCCACCGGTCTGGAAACCGGACTGACGCTCACCAATCTGGCCCTTGTCGTTAACCTGGTCGCCGCCGACCTTGTCGCCCTTGTCCAGCTTGTCGCCGCCAATCTGGTCTCCGCCGTTCAGCTGATCGCCGCCAGCGTTCTGGAGACCCTGGTTGCCGCCAACGTTCTGCAGAGCGTTGTCCTGATCGCCACCGACGTTCTGCAGACCCAGGTTGCCGCCCTCAGTCAGAGAGTGGAAGTTCGGGAACAGTGAGTCGACCTGAACCAGTGGGCCCTCCGGGAAGTTCACGTTGAACTCAGGTACCGGCAGCGGAGCCGGTGCTGGCAAGGAGGAAATCAGTTCGCAGATATTGCACAGGTTATCCATGATGATCCTTTAGAAAAATGAAGTGTAGATAAATGGTGTGGCGCGATGCCCAGAGCTGAAGGTAAAGGGCTTCTCGCCTTCTCCTTTGCGGCCACTGCCGTGCTCACACGAAAACCGTACCGGTGATGAAAAACGGTCACAATATAGAAATTCGACCCACTTCAGCCAGGAAAATGGAAACAGAATAACGGCAAAATTTAACCTGCACTTATGCCCAAACGTCGCATGTCACGGGTCACATTGCTAGCCGTTTGGTCACCCCAAACCAGGCTCGCCTTTTCCAGCAGAAAAGCCTCGGCACCTAATGAACTGCTCCCCATTAGTTGGACTGAGAAATCAGTTACCGACTAGTGGGGAGTAGTTGTCATTGAGAGCACGAAGTTCGCTAAGTGAATATCAGCGCGAGCAGTTGGTTGAACTATTTGAGCAAGGCATGGGTTATACAGCCGCTGCCAATGCCCTTGGTGTCTCCAAGTATGCCGCCCGTATGCTCTGTCGTCGGTTTAAGCTGCATGCAGGCTATGTCTTGTGGAGAAACCGACTAAGCAGCAGTACTCGTTCGAGATCAAGAAGGAAGTTGTCCAACGCCACCTTGCTGGCGAGACAGCGATGGATCTTGCACGTGAATTTGGCCTGTCATCACAGCAGCTGGTCCGCGGGTGGTCGTGGAAATGGCGCAAAGACGGCGATGACGCGTTGAAACCGAAGCCGAAGGGCAGACCCAAAGGATCGGTCACGCCGAAGCCGCTGTCGGAGGAAGACAAGCTGCGTGGCGAAAACGAACGGTTGCGGGCCGAAAATGCCTATCTAAAAAAATTGCGGGACTTGAGGAATCAGGGACGCGCCTGAAAGTCCAGGCGATTGTCATCCTCAAGTCGCACCACCGCTTGGAGTACCTCCTAGAGGCAGCAGGTATGCCACGGTCGACGTTCTTCTACCACCAGAAACGACTCAGTAAGCCAGATAAGCACGCCGAGCTCAAGCAAGCGATTCGGGAAAGCTTCGAGCGTAACAAGCATCGCTACGGCTACCGACGAGTGCTACTTGACCTGCGTAACCAGGGGTGGGTGGTCAACCACAAACTCGTCTACAAACTCATGTGCGAGATGGGGCTGCGAGCCAAGATCCGCCAACGTAGACCTTATGTTTCCTACACCGGGACGATCAGCCACATTGCCGACAACACGCTTGACCGCAAATTCACCCCGGATCAGCCAAATACCGTCTTTGTCAGCGACGTCACCGAGTTCAGGGTTGCAGGCCGCAAGGTCTACCTGTCACCGGTGATGGACTTGTTCGACCGCTCAATCGTTGCCCACACTGTGGCTACATCGCCGTCGACAGCGTTGACCACCGATTCTTTGCCCAAGGTGATCGCGGCGTGGGCACCTGAACCCGGGTGGATGATGCACACCGATCAAGGTTTCCAGTACCAGCATGCCTCGTGGCGTGACCTGATCGGCGACAACGGCGGTGTTCAGTCGATGTCGCGTAAAGCCAACTGTTACGACAACGCGGTCATGGAGAACTTCTTCGGCCACGTGAAAACCGAGATGTACCACGGAGAAGTCTTCGACACGGTCGCAGAGTTCAACCAAGTAATCGACGAATACATCCAGTGGTACAACACCGAACGCGTCCAACAACGACTCAAGGGCCTGACCCCGATGCAATATCGAAATCAGACCCTTGAAGCCCTAACCGCCTAGAGTTAAACCAGTCCAACTTTCGGGGACCAGTTCACCTCGGATCCCCGCGGGGCTTTTTCTGCCCCTCACCCTTTCACTTTTGCTTTAGGTAAGGGTAAGTTAACTCCCACTATGACCTCGAACCCAGTTACCCTGAACACTCCGACGAACACTTCCGCCTACCGCGCGGCCTTTTCTGACCACCTACTCTTGGCCGCCCCTTCTGAACCGCACCATCGAATCATCCGCGCCACTGTTTATGACGTCAGCGCCCCGGCAGAAAACCTGCAGAGGATTGTCATCCGCTCCCCCGAGCTAGTCGGCTTTCAGCTTTCCGGCCCGGACGAATTCTTTGGCCTCTTTATGCCGGCTAAGCCCGGCGAGAATCTCCATTTACCCCTCCACGGAGGTGGCGCCAATATCCGCGCAAGCGTTACAGCCATGCCGGAGACCCAACGCCCAAATTTACGTTGGTACACCGTACGCTCACTCGATCCCGAGTGCGGACAGATAACTTTCGACGTGGCGACACATGGCGTCAAAAATCCAAAGGATGAGCACGTCGGACCAGGGCTCGCCTGGGCTCTTGCAACTCGTGTTGGCGACCAGGTAGGCATCTGGACATGCCAGGGCCTCTGGCACCGCGCGCAAAGTTCACAAACACTTATCGCAGACCCATCTGCCGTACCTTCCGTTCGCGCCATTTTGGATTACGCGGATGCGTTTGCCCCGGAACAGTTGCGCGACATACACCTCGTAGTGGTCGCCGAGAACCATGGTGACCTCGAGCCATCCCTCGTCGCCGACTGGGAGAGCAAGCTGGGCAGCCTAGAAGTGCTGTTTAGCGCTACAACGGACTTCAGCACGGCAGTGATGTCCCACCTACAGCAACTGGACCGTGCCGAACACCCCGCAACACAGTCGAAGTACGTCTGGGTCGCGGGTGAAGGACAGCTCTGCAAGGAAGTACGGCGCCACGCAATTCACACCTGGGGCCTCAATAGCGAATCCGTGCAGTGGTGCCCCTATTGGTTCCTAGGCAGGGCACGGCCTTAATTAGCCACAATCCCTCGCGGCACAATAATCGGAGCCATACCGCGGGGATCTTCCCACACCTCGGCATTCAGGCCATATGCCTCGCGCAACACATCCACCGTCAGAGCCTCCTTTGGAGAACCCTCGGCGATCTTTTCCCCTTCCTTCATGACGATCATCTCGTCGCTAAAAGCTCCCGCCAGGCCAAGATCATGAAGTACGGTAATCACCGTCTTGCCCTCTTGAGCGAGCTCCCGCACGATACTTAGAATCTCTATCGCATGTGCCGGATCTAGGTAGGTAGTCGGTTCGTCCAACAGCACAATTGGCGTATCCTGCGCCAACACCATCGCCATCCAGACCCGCTGCCGCTGGCCGCCAGAAAGCTCCGCCACGTCGCGGGCAACAAGATGGTCAACCTTCGTCTTCTTCAGCGCCTCGCGCACTTTTTCTTTATCTTCTGACGCCGTCGCTCCCCCACCCCAGAGCGATCGACGATAAGGGTGCCGTCCGCGCTCCACAAGTTCTCCAACGGTCAATCCCGCCGGACACAGCGGGTGTTGTGGCAAAAGCGCAATTAGTTGGGCGGCTTCGCGCGACCGCAAACTATGCACGTCCTTTTTCTCTACAAGAACCCGTCCTTCGGCGGGAGCAAGCAGCCGAGAAAGCGTCTTGAGCAACGTCGACTTGCCACAACCATTGGGGCCTAAGAGCGTGGTGACCTTCCCGGGCTCTGCAGTGAAAGACACGTCCTTAACAATGCTTGGGCCGTCGTTGTAGCCCACGGTGACGTGATCAACTTGAACGTTCATTGAACCATTCCTTTCAGAGTTCCGCGACGGGCCGCCAACCACACAAGCAACACCAACGCGGGGCCACCGATGATGGCGGTAACCAAACCCACAGGGGATGTAAATGGCAGTGCGCCCGCCACGACGGCGCACGCAGCTAATAGAGCAGCGCCTGCAAAAGTAGAGCACAACGGATGGGGCGTGGGCGTTCCGGCCACCAGCTTGGCCAGCTGAGGAGCCAATAGTGCCACGAATCCAATTGGGCCGACAAAGGAAACCACCACCGCGACAATGCCCGTTGCGGCAATGAGCAAAATAGCGCGCACCCTCGTGACATTTACCCCAAGTGTGGACGCGGTGGCGTCATCATGAGAAAGAAGAGGGACATCGCGCGTAACACAAAGGCCTAAAACTACGAAGGGCAACAGGCCCAACACCATAGGAAACAAAGCTTCCATACGCACAAAGCCGGTAGACCCAGCGAGCCAAGTTTGGGCATCCGTGGCACGAGTTAAGTCAGCCCGGAGCAGGAGATACTGCACTAAAGACTGCGTGAGGAAAGACAGTGCCAGGCCGATGACCACTACGCGCTGCGACGTCCCGAAGCCACCGAGTAGAACGAGCAAACCAACGATCACTAGTGCGCCAAGCAAAGCGAGTGCAGCACGCCACCAGAACGTCGGCACCCCCTCACTCCATGCAGGGCGGGTAACTACGGTGCCCGCCACAACCAAAACCGCCGCGCCGCCGGATACACCGAGAATGTCCGGGCTGGCCAGCGGATTGCGGGCCATGGTCTGAGTCCACGCACCTGCCAGCCCTAGAGCCGCGCCGACCAGAACGGTAGCGATTGCTACAGGCAGGCGGAGATCCCACACCACGTTGATTGCTTGCTGTGTGCCCCCACCGGTGAGAACCTCGATGACTTCCATCGGGCTGAGCTTCACCGCTCCTTGCCCCAGGATTAAGCAGTAACAAAGAGCCGCTATGAGGGCGAACCCTGCCGAAGCCGCCAGGACGCGTCTGCTTCGTGAACGCTTAATACTACGGATAGACGTCATATCGCTCATATCGTCAGCTCCGAGTCATTCGAGGTCGGTGAACTCTTCTTACGTCGCACCGCCAGAATCATCACTGGGGCACCGACAATAGCTAAGACAATGGACATTTCCAGCTCGTTAGGCTGCAGGACGAAGCGGCCCACAATATCGGCTAGCAACACAGCCGCGCCACCAACAATGCCGGTCGGCAGCAAGAGGCGAGTCAGGGACGGGCCGGTAAACGGGCGTAGTAGGTGTGGCACGGCGAAGCCCACGAATGTCACAAGCCCCACAGTGGCTGTCGCCGAGCCGGCGAGGATGATCACCGCTGCGGCAGCCAACAAGCGGGTTCTCGTGGGCGAGCTGCCAAGGGAACGGGCGGAGTCCTCTCCCATCGCAAGTAGATCCAGCGGGCGTGCTGCAAGCGCACCACATAGAGCACCTAGTGCTAGACCTAAAGCAGCTAAGGCCACGTCTTCCATACCCCGCCCAGCTGTAGAGCCAACGGTCCAGCGGCGGAGCCCTTCCAGGGTGTCGGAAGAATAGAGGCTCAGCATATTCGTGGCCGCTTGCAGGGCGAAGGTAACTCCCACGCCCACGAGTACCAGAGTTAGCGGGTTACGCGATACGCGGGAAATCAACAGCACGATTAAGGCAGCGACGGCCGCCCCGACGAGCCCTACAAGTGTCCGCTCCCCGACCGTCGTTGCCCAGCCCAAGGTCAGTGCCGCAGCGACTGCGAAACTTGCTCCAGCGTTCACGCCGATAATGCCGGGATCTGCCAGGGGGTTGCGGGTCCAGCTCTGAGCAATGGCACCCGCCATAGCCAGGGCTGCGCCTGTGATCACAGCCAAGAGGGTGCGCGGAACGCGCAAGTCCCAAATGATGCCGGATTGCGTAGATGGGTGCGGACCATGCATGAGGATGCTGGTCACTTCGCCAATGGAAAGATCTTTGGAACCCAAGTACAGGGAGGCAAGCAGCAGCAAAGCCAAGCCAACGAGTGCGGCCGAAGTAAGCAAACGCCGGGAAAACACCAAAGAATGTCGAGTTCTTGAAACGGACACTTTCAATTAAATTGCGTCAGAGAACTTGTCGACTGCCCAGGGGATGGTCAATGGGTTCGGCATACTCATTGCATTGCCCACGTTTTCGTCCATCCAGCGGACCTTGCCTTCGCGAACAACGTCCAGCTTGCTGAATGTTGGATCCTTCTTCAAGGTATCGGCGGCACCCTGGTAATCAAGGATGAAGAGGTAATCGACGTTGTTGAGGTCGCTGTAGTTCTCAGGTGCGATGTCGCGGTAGAACTCGCCCCCGTTACCTTCGAGCTCCTTCGGGATCTCGAAGCCCAGACTCTTGATAAACTGCCCGCGACCGTCACCGGAGGTGTACAGGCCGATCTTTCCCTGATAAGGCATGACGATAGCCGCACGCTTGCCTTTGAGCTCAGGGTGCTGCTGTTGGAAATCATCGAAGGCCTTCTGCGTTTCTTCGACGAGTTTGTCGCCTTCTTCTTGCTTGTCTACAGCGCCGGCGATCTGGTTGACCTGATCCCGCCAGGGGATCTGCCAGTCCGTGGCACCGTCTGGCTTAACGGTGGTTGGGGCGATGTCATTAAGCGCCTTCTTCGCCTGCGCGTCTACGGCAGAGTTCACCGCAATGATCTTGTCCGGATCAGCGGCGGAGATCTTCTCCAGGATTTCAGCAGTGAATCCGTTGGCAGTACCGTAAACCACTTCAGGCTTGTTGTCGCCGAGCTTTTCGGTAGCCCATGGGCCGACGCCAGATGCATCAACATCTCCCTCAGCACCCCAGGGCGCTACGAGGACTGGTTGGATGCCTAGAGCGAGCAAGGTATCGCTGTCTCCCAGGCCAACTGCGGCGATGCGCTCGTCCCCGGTGCCCTCATTTTTTGACGCCGCCGCGTCGTCGCCTCGGGAGCAACCAGACAGAACAAGAGTGGATGCTGCCAAGACAGCGGCGGTCTTCAGCGCCGCTCGACGGGTCAGCGAATTGTTTCGAAACATGTGAAAACCTAACGCGTAAGGAACTCTTTGAAACGCTGTAAAGTACCCGTAGCCCCAAGAGACTGATGGCCTCTTTCGGCTACGGCCAACACAGCAATCGAGCCTATATTACACAGGTAAGGCTAACCACACAACAGGCTACCCTAAATTAGTCCGCTTCCTGCTCGGCCGCTACCGACTCCATCGCCGCCCTGGCCACCGTCGCCGCCCTGGCCACCGTCGCCACGCTGGCCACCCTAGCCACCCTGGCCACTGTCACCGCCCTGGCCACCCTAGCCACCCTGGCTCTCAATGCCGAGATGCTCGCGCTATTGCAACTCGTGGCACCAACTGTCGGAAAAGTTGCACTTCGAAGGTCGAAATGTCGCTAGAACGGGAATCTGTCAGCACAGGCGCGCCTCCGAATTTTGCGACAATTCCCTGACCTGCAGTTTTGCGGAGCTGCAAATCAGTGTCTTTAACGCATTCCCGTTCTAGCGACATTCACCCCTGCTAGCGCCCCAAATACGGCGCCGTCGGCCACGCATCCCCGGTCTAGCGACATCTGCACATCCTCACGCCGCCAAATAGGGCGCCGGCGCCTCCCGTGACGCAATCCCCCCCCCCAGCACTGCGCTCGCACAATCTCACATTCCGCTGGCGCTGCAGCCAAGCGGAAAGCGTGGGCGTCAATAAGAAAAAATAGGCCCCCTACCGCAACAATGTGAACTACTCCCCATTAGTTGGACTGAGAAATCAGTTACCGACTAGTGGGGAGTAGTTGTCATTGAGAGCACGAAGTTCGCTAAGTGCCGAGGCTTAACTTTTTGCGCTTTTAAGTACTGCGCTCAACTACTGGTCAGCGACCAACAGCTCCGCAATCTGGATGGTATTCAGCGCAGCGCCCTTACGCAGATTGTCGCCAGAGACAACCATCACCAGGCCACGCCCCTCCGGAACCGACTGATCGACACGGATACGACCCACCAGGGACTCATCCACACCAGCGGCAGCAAGCGGATTCGGAACGTCGACGACCTTCACGCCCGGCGCGGACTCCAGCAGCTCAGTAGCCTTCTCCACGGACAGAGCATTCTCAAACTCAGTGTGGATCACCAGCGTGTGGCCAGTGAAGACCGGAACACGCACACAGGTACCAGCAACAGCCAGCTCGGGGATAGACAGAATCTTGCGGGACTCATTGCGGAGCTTCTGCTCCTCATCGGTCTCCAGCGAACCATCATCAACAAAGTTGCCGGCCACCGGCAGCGCGTTGAAAGCAATCGGTGCGACGTACGGACCAAAGTCCTCCGCTACCAGAGCCGAACCATCAGTGGTCAGCTTCTCCAGGTTGTCGATGTTCTCGCGCACCTGGCCAGCCAGAGTATTCACGCCAGCAAGGCCCGAACCCGAGACGGCCTGGTAGGAGGACACACGCAGACGCTGCAACCCGGCCTCGTCGTGAAGCGGCTTGAGCACCGGCATCGCGGCCATGGTGGTGCAATTCGGATTCGCGACAATGCCCTTCGGGATGTCCTGCAAAGCATCCGGGTTGACCTCGGAGACCACCAACGGGACCTCCGGATCCTTACGCCACGCCGACGAGTTATCAACAACAACAGCGCCAGCAGCCGCAAAACGCGGCGCCTGCTCCTTCGACAGCGTGCCGCCAGCGGAGAACACCGCGACATCAATGCCCTTCAGATCCTCATCCGAAGTAGCCGCGACATCCTCGACAACAATCTTCTCGCCGCGGAACTCCAACTCCTTGCCCGCACTACGAGCAGAAGCGAAGAAACGAACCTTATCGGCCGGGAAATTACGCTCCGCCAACAGGGTGCGCATCACACGGCCAACCTGACCAGTGGCACCAACAACAGCAATCGTGGTCATAAGAACTCCTTAACGTCCCGTACCAGCGTAAACAACAGCCTCGGTGTCGCCACCGAGATTGAAAGCGTCGTGCAGAGCCTTCACAGACTTATCGACATCCTGGTCATTAACCAGCACCGAGATACGAATCTCAGAAGTGGAAATCAGGTCGATATTCACACCCTCATCAGCGAGCGCCTCACAGAACGTCGCAGTCACACCCGGGTGGGACTTCATGCCAGCACCGACCAAGGAGACCTTGCCCACGTGATCGTCGTAAAGCACGTCCTTCCAGTCGTTGTCAGCCTGCAGCTTCTTCAGCAACGCCATCGCCTTCGGAGCATCCTCGCGCGGGCACGTGAAAGTAATGTCAGTGCGGTTATCCGCGACGGTGGAGACGTTCTGCAGCACCATATCGATGTTGATCTCCGCATCCGCAACAGCACGGAACATCTTCGCCGCCTGGCCCGGATCATCCGGAATGCCCAGCACGGTCACCTTCGCCTCGGAGCGGTCATGCGCCACACCGGTCAACACTGCTTCTTCCATAGGAATATCCTCCATCGATCCATCAACAAGGGTGCCAAGTTCATTGCTATACGACGAACGCACACGCAACGGGACATTAAACGCACGGGCGTATTCGACACTTCGCAGCTGCAAAATCTTCGCGCCAACCGCGGCCATCTCCAACATCTCCTCGAAGGAAATGTTGTCCAAACGCTGTGCGTCCGGCACAATGCGCGGATCCGCGGTGTACACGCCGTCCACGTCGGAGTAAATCTCGCAGACGTCCGCCTCTAGGGCTGCCGCGAGGGCAACCGCAGTGGTATCCGAGCCACCACGGCCCAGCGTAGTGACGTCCTTGGTCTCGCGGTTTACACCCTGGAAACCGGCCACTAGGCAGATATGGCCCTCATCGAGAGCCTCACGGACACGGCCCGGAGTGACCTCGACAATGCGGGCGTTACCGTGGCGCTCCGTGGTAATCACGCCAGCCTGCGAACCGGTAAAAGAACGGGCCGAGGCGCCGAGGCTTGCGATTGCCATAGCGACCAGCGCATTGGAAATACGCTCACCGGCGGTCAGGAGCATATCCATCTCGCGTCCCGGCGGGACCGGGTTGACCTGCTCAGCGAGGTCCAGAAGCTCATCGGTGGTGTCGCCCATTGCCGAGCAGACAACCACGACGTCATTGCCCTGCTTTTTGGTTTCCACAATTCGTTCTGCAACACGACGAATGCGTTCGGCGCTCTCCAGGGATGAACCACCGTACTTCTGCACAACCAGTGCCATGGTCGGCAACCTCCAAAAACTAGGCAACTATATGCACGTAACTATTATTGACTCAATTTACTTGAGTCGCATTCGTAATTACATAGTGGGTTACCAAAACGTAGCTTGCGGAGGTTGTGCGGAGGGTTTGGATCGGGTTGCGTAGGGGGTTGTGGGGTTATTGGGCATGGGTTGGGTGCGGATCGGACGCTGCTGCGGGCTGCAAATGTGAAACTGACTAAGTTTATGACAAAAATATGCCCTGAAACTTGTCAAAACTGACATAAACCTAGTCAGTAACTCTCGGTACTGTGCCAAGAACTCCGGGCTCAGCCAGCTCCACTCCGGGCTCCCCGGCCCGAGCTCAGTCAGCATATCGGCCGAACCAGCTAATTCCCGAGGCGCTGCGGGCACCAACCACTGCCCCGCCCAACCCCTGCGAAGTGGACATGACAAGTGTTGCATGCCTAGCATTCCCTACGTGAACAATGACCTTCTCGCTGCGATACTGGCACTGCTGTCCGCACTCAGCATCGCGTGGGGAACCGTCATCCGCCACAACCTCTCCGGAACACTGGAAGAGGGCACCAGCACACTTCGCGGAGTGGCGAAGACCCTGAAGCTGCCGCGCTGGTGGCTGGGCTCGGGCCTGGCGATTGCCGGGTATGTATTTCAGGTCGCGGCGTTGGCATTCGGCACGTTGCTCCTGGTGCAGCCGTTGCTGGTCATGAAGCTGATGCTCACGCTCCCGCTCGCGGCGAAGGTCAACGGTCGGCGGATTTCGCGGTCAGAGATGATCTGGTCCGTGGCGCTTACTTTTGCGGTGGCGACGCTGGTGTTGCTCGGCAAGCCGACTGCCGGCTCCACCGATATCCCCACCTACCTGTGGGGATGGGCTCTTGCCGTCGGTGGCGTGGTCACCTGCGGGCTTTACGCCGCTGCAGTTCAGTGGCCCAACACCGGCACCGGCACCGGCGGCGGCTCAGACACCAAACAGCGCGGAGTGCTACGCCAGAACCCGAAGGCCCTGCTGCTCGGCACGGCAACCGGCTGGCTGTACGGCTTCGTCGCGCTGCTGTCTAAGTCGGTGGTCGATACCTATGTCAACGACGGACTCGTCCAGCTCCTGCTCTCCTGGGAACTCTGGCTGCTGGTGGCACTGGCGGTTATTGGCGTCGGCCTGCAGCAGGCGGCTTTTAACGCGGGACCGTTGCAGGCTTCGCTACCAGCTATGACCGTCGTGGAGCCGATTGTTGCCTTCAGCTTGGGATACATCGTTCTTGGTGAACGCTTCCAGGCAGTTGGTGTGCAGTGGGTGGCGCTGTTTATCGCACTGGCGACCATGATTTCTGCCACTATTGCCCTGGCGGCTCGGCCGGCAGAAGCCACCGCCACAGCCTCCACAAGCGCCCCAAGCACCGAAAACACCGCAGACACCGCGACCACCGACACCACAAGCACCGCAACCACCGACGCCCCAAGCACCGAAATCACCACCACAGACTCCACCGATGCCACCGCTCGGTAAGTAGAGTTCAGCTCTCCCGGGTTGCATGACCTAAATTGGTATGTGCACTTATTAAGTCGTTAGCGATTTGTCGGCCTGGCTATCCCCTGCCCGGGAACTATCCCTGGTGAGAAAGACCCGTGGCCGCTATGCACAAGGTCACCAAAGGTAGGACTCGATGGGGCGTCATTCCCATTCCAAGCGGGCAACTTCCAAGCGGGCAACCAACACCAAAGCAAAGCCCCAAAAGGGCAAGAAGCTCAACTCGAACACCATCATCGCCCTGCTGTTGATCATTGGCGGTTTGGGCGTGCTGCTGTACCCGGTTGTCGCAACGCAGTGGAACAACTTCCTGCAGGCCCGCGCCGCAGATGAGTACTCCAAGCTGGAGAAATCCGCTCCTCCCGAGGTCTTGGACACCGCCTGGAACGAGGCCCACGAGTACAACGCCAGCCTCGGCGAGGTCAATCCCGGCGACGCCTGGACCACCTCCGATGACGAGTCCTCCCCCGAGTACCAGCGCTACCGCCACTACCTCGACGTGCTTGGCGAGACCGACGCGCTCGGCCGCATCGTCATCCCGTCCATCAACTCTGACCTGCCCATTTTCCACGGCACGTCGGAAAAATCGCTTTCGCGCGGGGTCGGTCACCTCTACGGCACCGACTTCCCGGTCGGCGGCGTGGGCGAGGGTGAAGGTCGTCACGCGTCGCTGTCGGCGCATACGGGTCTGCAGAATGCGACGCTGTGGGACAACCTCGACAAGGTCAAGAAGGGCGACGCGTTCTACATCGCAGTCGCGGGTCACAAGTTGAAGTATGAGGTCCACGACGTAGCCGTCGTAAAGCCGGATGAAACCGATGCTTTACGACGCGTCCCCGGAGAAGACCTGATCACCCTGATTACGTGCACGCCTTACGGCATTAACACGCACCGCCTGTTGATAACGGGGCACCAGGTGCCGATGGATCCTGACGAGGAATCCGTGTTCGACGGCAGCGGTTCGCAGTGGCAGTGGTGGATGTGGGCCATCCTGGCGGCAGCGGCGGTGATCATTGCGCTGCTGATTTGGTGGCTGCGGAAGCTCTCGCGCGATGGCAAGGGCGAACCGGAGGCCGAGCGCGAGAGCGACGAGGCGGAGGATTAGGCCCCCTTACGAAGTCGCCATCACCTTCGTCTCCTCGATTGCATTCTTGATCTCGTTGATTCCCTTTTCAAAGATGCGCTGAAGGCCCAGCGCCAGAATCAGCGACGGGATGATGAACAGCGCCAACATGAACATCAGCTTCCAGTAGTCTGCCTCATAGATACCGGCGATGGAGCTGCGGAACATATCGATCGCGTAGGTACCCGGCAGCCAAGGGCTAATGTTCTGGACCCACTGTGGCACCAGCGGCAGCGGATACGCGCCACCTGCGGCCGAGACCTGCATCACCAGCAACAGCACGCAGATGGCCTTGCCGGCGTTGTCGAAGGTGAAGACGAACGAGAAGACAATCATCATAAACACCAGCGAAATCACCCAGCCGGCCAGCAGCATCAGGAATCGGTGCGCGGGCTCGATGCCCACGTACACCTGGAGTCCCAACACCATCAGTGTGGACTGAACCAGGCCCACGCTGGCGAAGGTGGCGAACCGGCCGAAGTATTTCTCGACGCGGGTGTAGTCCTCGGCCTGCGCAGCGTTGATTTGTGCGTCACTGGTCGGCTCGTCGATTTCATCGCTGGCTGCATCGCCCTGCGCATCATCGACTGCATCGCTGACCACATTCTCGGCCTCATCATCGCCGACCTTCTGACCGTCGCGGCTACGGACCGTGGTGCGGATCAGCACCGACGACAGCAACGCACCGATCCACAGCGCGAGGGTCGCATAGAACGGCGCCATACCCGCACCGAAGCTCTGGACTGGGAAGACGGGGTCTTCCTCGACCTGCACCGGCGCGGCCAACTGCGCTGCCAGGGCACTTGGGTCATCACCGACGGCCTCAGCAATTCGCGAGAGGTCCCCGGTGTCCTTCGCCTCTTCCAGCGCGTTGTGAATCTCGTCGAAGCGAGCGGCCAGATCATCAAAACGGTTGCTCAGGCCCATTGTGGCAGCGCTGGTCTTACGCAGCGTATCCACCGGCGAGCCGGAAATCGTACCGCGGATGCCGCGAATGTCCTCGCCAATGACCTCGATGTCGTTGCTCAGACGCGACACCGGCTCCGACAGTGCGTCGATCTGCGGGCGCAGGTTCTGCTCGTAGGAGTTCTTGGCATTTTCCACAGCCGCAATCGCAGCCGTGAAAGCGTCCTTCGCCTGGCTTATCGACGATCCCGTATCCCGGCCACCACGCAAATCCGCTGCCACGGCGGAGAAACTCTCCTGCAGCCCACGGGTGCGAGCAATCGAGGTGTTCAGATCGGAAATCGCGCGGTCATAGCCCGGCTTAGCGACACCCGGAACCACTGCCCCAACGGTGTCCTCCAGGCGGTCGCGCATCGCAGTCAGGCCATCGGCCTGCTGGCCGAATTTGGCCGCCATCGCGTCAAAGGTATCTGCGGTCGCGCCGCTGGTGGCCTGGGTGCCGTCGACAAGCTCGTTGACGCGGTCGCGCACGCCTTCGTAGCTCGACTGCGTTGCGTCGAGCGCCGTGCTAACCGAGTCGCGAACATTGCCGACCGCGGCTTCCAGATCGCCTGCGACGTTGCCGTCACCCGAACCATTGCGCAGAATGTCCATCCGCGCACCAGCGTTTTCCAAAATGGAATCCGCGGTCTCCACCAGCGGCACGGTGGTCTCCACCAGCGTGGACAGCGAACGAGCAGTCTGCGCACCGGAGCGCAGCCGCGCGGCGGTGTCATCAACGCGGTTTTGCACGCGCGTCAGTGCCTGCTTGGAGTCGGAGGTGTTTAGATACTCATCCAGCGAGGTGATCACGCCCAGCCCAACACTGGCGACGACCTGCGTGAAGTTCTTGTCAATCTCCTGAATAACGCCACTCGCGCCCTTGCCCGTAATGATCGACGACAGCGCGTTCTTCTTCTCATTCGTATAGAGCGTCAGCTTCGGCGCCTTGGTACCGCGGACGTAGAAGGTCATCAGTTCGGTACTGAAGTTCTCCGGAAGCACGATTGCCGCGTAGTAGTCACCGGACTTGGTGCCATCGATGGCGTCATTGGAATCCGTAATCCGCCAGTCAATGTCGTGATTACGGCTCAGCTTCGACAGCACCTCATTGCCCAAGTTGAGGTCAATCGCACCAATATCCGTACGATGGCCACGGTCATTACTGGCGACCGCAATCTTCAACTTCTCGGTGTTCTCAAACGGCTCCCAGCTGGCCAGCACGTTAAAGCAGGTAAATAGCAGCGGAATCAGCACCAAACCGAAAACCATGATGCCGGTCATCGTGTTCTGGCGGATCACCCGAAAGTCGTTCCGCACAATTTCAAGAACGTTTCTCATTAGGCTTCACCTTCTGGGGAAGTCTTCACGCTTGCCGACGACACCTTCGTCTGTGGCTCAAACGTATCGCCAGCATTTTCCAACGAGTACGCATGCGGATGGGAAGTCTGGTGCTCCATGTAGGCGCGCAGCTCTTCCTCCGACAGCTCGCTGAGCTCCTGGGCGTGAATCACAGACTGCTTGACGTACTCGCGCACCGCGATGTAAGCGAGGCAGAGCAGTACGAACAGGCAGGCTAGACCGAAGAACAGGGCCTTCTGATCCGGGTAGTTGCGGGCCAGAATACCCAGTACCACCAGGGCGACCACTGCGACACCAATGGCAATGCGCATGAACAGCGTGTAGCTGCCACGCAGGTTCTCCATCCGCTCATCGACTCGCGTCTGGTACTCCTCGCGGTTGCGCAGCGCGAAGACCAGGTCACTGAGCTTGTACCCACTACCGACCAGATGGACTTCTTCGTTGTTGACTAGACCGCCCTCTTCAAGCTGGTGGTTAACCAAGACGTTGACCGAGGACAGACTGCGACGCAGCCAGTAGCCGACCACGTAGGCGATCGCTGCCATGACCATTAGGGTGAGCATGTTCTTCAGGTAGTAATTGGAGTAAAAACCACCAATTGTCTCGCGGAGAGCATCAATACCGTAGGTCAACGGCAAGAACGGATTCAGTGCCTGGAAGAAGTCCGGTGTCATCTCAATTGGATAGAGACCGGCGGCACCAGGGATTTGAATAAACGCGAGCACCACGGCGATACCGCGTCCCACGTGCCCAAATGCCGCCACCATACTGTAAATAATGGCGAGATAACACAACTCCACCACGACACAGGTGAGGACGAACGCAACCGCACTGACATTCTGCACACCAATGACAATGTCACCAATGGAGACAATCAGCGCCTGGAAAATAGCGATGATGCCCAGTAGCAAGGTACGGCCCATGTACGCCTGGCCGACCGTGATTTCCTTGAAACCTTCCGCATCAACTTCCACGCGGAAAATCACAATCAGGATGAACGCACCAATCCACAACGACAGGTTGGTAAACAGCGCCGCCATACCCGAGCCGTAGTGATCCACCGGGAACACGGCCTCAGTCTGGATCTCGGCCGGATCGCTCAGGAACTGCGAAATTCCCTCGGGGTCGAGGTCATTGACCATGTTCATGGCTTCGCGCTCTTCGGTGGTACCCAGGGTAAGAACATCGAGACGCGCGGTTTCCAGGCCATCGCGTACGCCATCAAGGTCAGCCTTGAAGCTCTCGAGGACCTGAGTCGCAGCGGAAAGCTGCCCACTCGTAGCGTCGAGAAGCGCGGACGTTTCCCGGACGGTGTCCTTTTGCGCGCCAAGCGCCGCCGCGTACGAACCCACGCGCGCGTTGAGCTGATTAAGGGCCCTGCTCAACTGCGGGAGTGCGTCCTTGGACGCCTGGCGGATCTGATCCGAGGCGGCCTTGCCGTCCTTAGTGGCCTGCGCCAATGCCTCGCTGGTGGCGTTGAGGGAGTCGAGAGTTCCCTGCGCCGAGCCAGAGACATTCTTCAGGCCCTCCACCAGCTCTTTATTGGTGGCGTTGCTCTCGTCGAGCGCATCGATTGTGCGCTGGATTGCCTGTTTATCCGGGCCGTTGAGCGGGCTGGCATCCAACAGGGAATTCAGGCCGCCAATGACCTGATCCGCCTGCTTGACGATGTCCTCCGCCGCAGCCGTCGCGGAATCCGAACGGGAAATTGCGCCCTGCAGATTGCCAGTCATCGCGCCGATCGCGGCGTTGGCGTTACCGGTGCCCTCTACCAGGGCGGTACTGCCCTGCAGGTAGGCGTCGTTGAGATCCGCGGAGAAATTCAGGACCTCGTTGTTGAGCTCACCAGTAATCGCCTGCACCTGCGTCAACGCATCCTGGGCATCGTCGAGGGCCGTATCTACGCTGCCAAGAGTCTTCTTAATCTGCGCAATCGTCGGCTGCAGATCGCCAATCTGCTCCTGGATAGCGCCGACTTCATCGCGGCTATTGGCAACCGCATCAGCGACATCCTGGAAAGCGTCGGCGGAATTGAGACGGGCAGCGTCGAACCGGCCCTGCATCAGGCCACCGGCTTCCTTGACCTCTTCGGTGACCGCCTTCGCGATCTCCTTATTAAAGGAAGCGGAAATCTGGCCATCAATACCGGACGCGCCCTGCGCCGTGATGTGCGGCGAGATCGCGTTGATTTTCTGGTTAGCGCGGTATTTCAGCTTTGCTGGATGCCCCTGCCCTTGGATCAGATCGACCATTTCCTGCGAGAAATTCGGCGGAATGGTGATTTCGGCATAGACCTTGCCGCGCTTTAGATCTCGGTCTGCCTTCTCGGCATCGGGGAACTGCCAGCCCAGTTCATGATTTTCTTTTAGTTGTTTGACCACCTGGTTACCGATATTGAGACTTCCGGTAACCGAGGAACTCGCGCCCTTGTCCTCATTCACAATTGCCACGCCGATGTTCTCGGTGTGCTCATACGGATCCCAGAAGCCCGGGATGTTGAACCAGGAATACAAGGCAGGGGTAATCATCACGCCGATGATAATCACCCACACTCTTGGGCTATTGCGGAGACGGCGCAAGTCTCGCTTAAGAATAGACCAGCTAGTTTGCACCTTAAGGACGCTATCATCTTTAATCCACTAAATACATTGGTACTAGTTTTAGAACTATCGATGGGTGGGGTGGGTGGCGTGGATGGCTGAGCATATTTCCCCCACTAAAACCCCCGAATGATGAAATTCATATAACCATCGGGGTAAGGTACATCACATGCAACGCGGACTACTGCTTCTATGCCGCGGCGGGGCTTGGGTTTAAGGCCGGCTCCCCGTCGCGGGGTAAGTTGTGCCGGCCTACAAGAAAAGTCCGAATTAGAAAGGCCCACAACATGTCTCCTTCCGACGCTTTTATTTCCGCTCCTTCTGTAATCTCCACTCCTGCTGGCGAGATTCCGGAAGGACAGCCTGCTTGGAATAAGCAGCGCAACTCACAGATGGCAACCAACCGCTACCTGCCTTACGACCAGGAAGTTCAGGACTTCCAGCTGAAGGACCGCACCTGGCCGGACAAGCGCATTACTAAGGCACCGGTTTGGTGTGCCGTCGACCTGCGCGATGGCAACCAGGCGCTGATTGATCCGATGAGCCCGGAGCGCAAGCGCCGCATGTTCGAGCTGCTGGTCCAGATGGGATACAAGGAAATTGAGGTCGGATTCCCGTCCGCTTCCCAGACTGACTACAACTTCGTGCGCGAGATCATTGAGAAGAACATGATCCCGGACGATGTCACCATCCAGGTTCTGGTTCAGGCTCGCGAGCACCTGATTCGCCGCACCTTCGAGGCATGTGCCGGCGCAAAGAACGTCATCGTTCACTTCTACAACTCCACCTCGATTCTGCAGCGCGATGTTGTGTTCCGTAAGGACAAGGACGCAATCAAGAAGATTGCCACCGACGCCGCGGAGCTGATTAAGACCATCGCGAAGGACTACCCGGACACCAACTGGCGCTGGGAGTACTCGCCGGAGTCCTACACCGGCACCGAGGTTGAGTACGCCAAGGAAGTTGTCGACGCCGTGGTTGATGTCATCGACCCGACTCCGGACAACCCAATCATCATCAACCTGCCGTCGACCGTGGAGATGATCACTCCGAACGTCTACGCAGACTCCATCGAGTGGATGCACCGCAACCTCAACCGCCGCGACTCCATCATTCTGTCGCTGCACCCGCACAACGACCGCGGCACCGGCATCGCCACCGCTGAGCTCGGCTACATGGCCGGCGCCGACCGCATCGAGGGCTGCCTCTTCGGCAACGGCGAGCGCACCGGTAACGTCTGCCTGGTCACCCTGGGCCTGAACATGCTGACCCAGGGAGTCGACCCGCAAATCGACTTTTCCGACATCGATATGATCCGCCGCACCGTCGAGTACTGCAACCAGCTGCGCGTTCCGGAGCGCCACCCGTACGGCGGCGACCTGGTCTTCACCGCTTTCTCCGGTTCCCACCAGGACGCCGTGAACAAGGGCCTCGACGCAATGGCAGACAAGGTCCGCCCGGGCGCTGCCGTCAAGGAGCTTTCCGACGAGGACCTGCGCGCGGTGACCTGGGAAGTTCCTTACCTGCCTATCGACCCGAAGGACGTCGGTCGTTCTTACGAGGCCGTTATTCGCGTGAACTCCCAGTCCGGCAAGGGCGGCGTGGCCTACATCATGAAGACGGACCACGGCATGAACCTGCCGCGCTCCATGCAGGTCGAGTTCTCGTCCGTTGTGCAGGCAGTCACCGATGCCGAGGGCGGCGAGGTCAACTCCAAGGCGATTTGGGACATCTTCGCAGGTGAGTACCTGGACCGCGAGGTTCCGCTCGAGCAGATTGCCCTGACTGTCGATGCCCCTCAGAACGAGTCGGACGCCACCAAGATCAAGGCTCACATCGTCTACGAGGGCAAGGAGCAGACCGTCGAGGGTGTCGGCAACGGCCCGCTGGCCGCTTACGCCAACGCCCTGGAGAAGCTCGGCATCAACGTCGAGGTTCAGGAATACGTCCAGCACGCTCGCACCGCAGGTGACGACGCCGAGGCTGCGGCCTACGTCCTCGCAGATGTCAACGGCACCAAGGTCTGGGGCTCCGGCATCGCTGGTTCCATCACCTACGCATCGCTGAAGGCAGTCACCAGCGCGGTCAACCGCGCACTGGCTTAAATTCCACATAGTTACTGACTAGGTTTATGACACTTTCGTGGCAAAATTTGTGCTCAAAGTGTGGGTTAAGTGACAAAAAGTGTGTCCGCTCGG
>NZ_KV836155.1:0-655 GCF_001838255.1 Corynebacterium sp. HMSC073B01
CCCCACAGTGCAGCCAACCTGCCACTGGCCTGACGCGGCGAGGCGCCACGGTTGAGCAGATTGACAACCTGGGCGCGCAAAAATCGATTGTCATCGAGTTTGCGCGGCTTTGGACGAGCAAGACGCCCGCGGCTGGCCTGATCAGCGTGATAGGCATCGTAGATACCATCGACGCTGTTGCGTGCGATTTCACGACTGATAGTGGATTGACTACGACAGACTATCTGGGCGATACGCCGGTGCGAATGACCTGCCCGCAGGCAATCGGCAATAAGTAAGCGTTCCGCCAGCCCTAGCCGCCGACCAGCGCCAACACGAGATACATCACCAGGTGTTATCCGACTGCGGGTATTCATAGTGGTTAAACTAGCCCGCCGGTTATACACCGTGGTTGTGCACACCCCAGCCTGCGCGGCAATCTCGGCAACACTATATGAGCCGGCCATAAGCATCTCGTAGATCACGCGATGCTTATCCATCATCGATAACTTCGGGCAGTGCGATTGGTGCTGGATCTCAATTCCGGCTTGTCGCGCCCACCGCCTGACAGTTGGTGAGGGTATCCCTAACTCACGTCCAACTGCGCTTGCTGATGCCCCGTTGGCGATGTGTTGAAGCGCAATCGGTTTGATGGCACTGTATTTCGTTCGGCGGG
>NZ_KV836156.1:0-14192 GCF_001838255.1 Corynebacterium sp. HMSC073B01
CGAGCGGACACACTTTTTGTCACTTAACCCGAATTCGGTGCGGATTTTTTTGTGCGCTGTAGCGCTATAGAGCTGTTGCTATAGAGCTGTTAGGCCAGACTTTCTGCAAAAGTGGCTAACTCTACTGGTTCTGGCCTTCCGGCAGGCGGTTCCAGGAGCGCAGCTGAGAGTCGGTCAGGTTAGCGTAGACGCCAGTGCCGTTTACCTGGTCGCGTGCCCACTCCGGCTCAATGTGGCCTTCCGGCTTGTTGTGACCGGTAACGGTGCGAACCTGAGAACCCTGCGGGGCGAACAATTGCAACAGCAGGCCAATAGCAATCAGGGCGGCGATGACGACCAGCCACCAGTTCTCGACGTTGCCCTTGTGGTTACCAATGGTCATGCCCAGCAGGAAGATTACGGAAATCCAGCCGGCCTTCTGCATAGCGCTCTTGCTAATGCCGTGCCAGCCCCACTTCGCCGACGGCTCGTCGAGGGTGCTGACGCCGCGGTAAATTTCTTCCTTTGGCTCGTGGTTGCTCACTTGAAAGTCCTCCTGTTAACACTTTCGGCGAATTGCACTCTATATGCACTTCAGTCTATCTGCGGTTTTGCTGAAAGCGACTGAGCGCATTTTCAGACAATCTTGAGTATCGGGTGTAAGGATACCTTAGAACTTGCTGAAATTGGGACTTAGCCCGGCCGGAAACTGTTCGCCGGTGTGCTCGTTTGCCCAAAGTGGGGGTAGGGTGAGCACTCGTGACATTTCTTCTTGGAGTTTTACTCTTCGCAATCGGCATCGCGGTGACAATCGCCCTTCACGAATGGGGCCATCTCACCGCAGCTCGCCTGTGTGGAATGCGAGTGCGTCGATACTTCATTGGCTTCGGCCCAACGCTGTTTTCCTTCAAGCGGCATCACGCTGCGGCAGGTGGGCATGACACCGAGTATGGAATAAAGGCAATTCCCTTTGGCGGATTCTGCGACATCGCAGGCATGACAGCAATGGATCCCATCGCTCCTGCCGAAGAACCCTACGCCATGTACAAGAAGCCGTGGTGGCAGCGCATTATCGTGATGCTCGGTGGGGTGGCAATGAACCTCATCGTTGGATTCATCATTCTTTACTTCATTGCCGTGACGTGGGGTTTGCCCAACATGGGTAAGGAAATGGCGCCACGCATTCAGGCGGTGCAGTGCGTCTCGCCGGCACAGCGTGCCGACGGCACGCTGGAGCCCTGCACTGGTTCCGGTCCTGCAGAGCGCGCAGGGCTACGTGCCGGAGATGTGATTGAGAAGATCAATGGCACCAAGATCACGTCCTACCCCGAGGCTGTGTCTCTCATCGGTAGCTCTGCAGGTGGCGACATCAAAATGACCATCGACCGCAATGGCAGCACCCAGACGGTCACGGTCACCCCGGAAGTCGTCAAGCGCAAGACTAACGACGGGCAGGACATCGACCAGCCAGCAATTGGTATCGCCTTCCAGCGCCCAGAGACCATCCTTCACGAGTACAACGCAGTGACTGCCATCGGTGGTGCTGCCAGCTTCACAGGCAGTCTTTTTGGGGCGGTTTGGAATGGGCTGCTCTCCATCCCGGAGAAGGTTCCCGGTGTGGTTGCGTCCATCTTCGGTGCTCAGCGTGACCCGGCCAGCCCAATGAGCGTCGTCGGCGCTTCGCGTGCCGGCGGTGAATTGGTGGAGATGAACCAGTGGCCGTCGTTCTTCCTATTGCTGGCCAACCTCAATTACTTCCTGGCCGTGTTCAACCTCGTGCCGTTGCCGCCACTCGACGGTGGCCACATCGCCGTTGTTATTTATGAACGCATTCGAGACGTGATTCGCAAGGCATTCGGTAAGCCAGCGCTTGGGCCTGCCGATTACACCAAACTCATGCCAGTTACTATGGCCTTTACCGCGGTTTTGCTGGTATTCGGCGTTCTGGTCATGGCCGCTGACGTGGTCAATCCAATTGTGCTGAACCGCTGATAGCAGGTTGCGGCGTGCCAGCGTCGTCGTAAAGCAAAGCGGTGCTAACGTCAGCCCACATGGAACAAACTTCGCGCCGCAAGCCCCTGCTTCGCAGTATCTCGGCTGTGGCAATCACGGGTCTGGTGTTGTCATCCGCCGCGTGTACGCCGCGGCCTGACACCGGGCGCGAGGTGCTCGAGGAATTCCTGGGGGCGCTGGCGGGAGGGGACGTTGCTAAGGCGGCGGCACTGACTGATCACCCGGACTCCGCTGAAGGAGATCTGAAGGCGGCCACTGCCGGACTCCAGCCGGAGGGGCTTGAGTATGAGATTGCGGGTATCGATTCCAGCTCGAATCAGTCCTCGGCGGAAGTCGCCATGAATTGGCAGCTACCGCATCAGCGACGCTGGGGATATGACACCACTTTCACACTGACCAAGACTGAGACTGGGCAACGGGATTGGGCATTGCGCTGGTCGCCAGCATCCCTGCATCCACAGCTGGGGCGTAATCAGCACCCAGAATTGCGCACTATCGCAGCTCCACGTCCGTCTGTGGTTGGTTCGGACGGTGCGGCCTTGCTTGAGCCGGGGACTGTGCACCGGGTAATTCTCAATCGTGATGGGGCGGAGAATGTGCAGTCGTCGATTAACCGGGCGGCGACGGTCATCAATAATGAAATGCCGGAAGATGGTCCGAAGCTTGACGCGCGCGCTATAGGGGAGCAGGCAGCTGGTGGGAAGGGTAACTTTTCACTGATTGTGCTGCCGGCATCCACGCCGCAGCGAGTCAAGGATGAGCTCGCGGACATTGACGGAATTTCTGTTAACGATGAAGCAGCGATGGTGCGACCCGACCCGGGGTTTGCGCCTGATTTGATGAGCCGTGTGGAAAGGCTAGTGGACACTGGTGATCACGGTGCCGATGGCTGGAATATCGTGGCGGCCAACGAGGGCGGAGCAGTCGTCGGCACGCTCTATGAGGTGTCTCCGGATGTAGCCCCGGCGGTGCAGGCATCGATTAGTAAAAAGGTGCAGGACGCAGCGCAGAAGGCAGTCGATACGCGGCAAGATGCGAAGGCAATGCTGGTGGCTGTGCAGCCGTCTACGGGCAAGATTCTGGCGGTAGCCCAGACGGCGGAAGCGGATAAGGACGGCGACCTTGCGCTGATGGGACAGTTCCCGCCGGGATCGACGTACAAGATTGTCACTGCTGCTGCAGGTGTGCAGCACGAGGGGCTAAATGCGGGATCGACTGTGCCGTGCCCAGGTTCGATGGAGATCGGGCCGCGTATTGTCACCAACTACAACGGAAGTGGTGTCGGGAATACCTCGCTGAGCGATGCGTTCGCGCGGTCTTGTAACACCACGTTTGGCAACATCTCTCACAAGTTGGAGCCAGGGCAGTTCAAGGAGGAGTCCAAGAACTTCGGCATCGGCATCAACTATCACATCGCGGGCCTCGACACTATTACCGGCAGCGTGTCTGATGGCAGTGATGAAGTCGAGCGTATCGATGCGGGCTATGGGCAGGGCAATGACTTGACCAGCCCGTTTGGCATGGCGCTGGTTTCCGCGACGGTGGCGGCCGGACGCACTCCGACACCGTCACTCGTGCCAAGCGCGGGAACCTGGCAGTCGCAGGTATCAAAGCCACTGCCGCCTGAGGTTTTGAATGAGGTTCGCACACTCATGCGGGCGGTGGTGACCTCTGGTACTGGTTCGGCCATTGCCGGTCGAGGTGAAGTTTATGCAAAGACCGGTGAGGCCGAGTACGCTGGCGGCTCCCACGCTTGGTTTACTGGCTACCGCGATGATTTGGCCTTTGCCACGCTTATCGTTGGCGGTGGTGGTTCGGAGCATGCCGTGGCGATTACCGATGCCTTCTTTGCCAATATCGATGAAGGTTCGGGGGACGAGGGCTAGAGCATTTCTGGCTTTGAAACCGGCACAGGCCGAAAGGCTAATCCGGGGGTAGGGGTAGAGTATGTTCCATGATTCAGCGTTCTCCACTTACTCAGCAAAAGTCCACTCCAATTCGCACCGTTCCGGCACATATTGAACGGCCGGAGTACGCCTGGAAGGACGAGGTTCAGGAAGGCGTCGGCGAGCCGCTGGTACAGACTCCGGAAGATATTGAAAATATGCGAGAGGTCTCTCGCATTGCTGCCAACGCGTTGGTGGAGGCCGGCAAGGCCGTAACTCCGGGCGTGACCACGGATGAGATTGACCGGGTGGTGCACGAGTACCTGTTGGATCACGACACCTACCCGTCCACGCTGGGGTACCGCGGTTTCGAGAAGTCGTGCTGTGTGTCTCTCAATGAGATTGTCTGCCACGGTATTCCGGACACTCAGGTTATTGAAGACGGCGATATCGTCAATGTCGACGTCACCGGATACAAGAACGGCGTCCACGGTGACACCAACGCGACTTTCCTCGCGGGCAATGTCTCGGAGGAGCACCTCCAGCTAGTGGAGCGCACTTACAACGCCACCATGCGCGGCATTAAGGTCATCAAGCCGGGCCGTGAGATTAATGTCATCGGCCGCGTAATCGAGTCTTACGCTAAGCGTTTTGGATACAACACCGTTCGGGACTTCACCGGTCACGGTGTCGGTACCACGTTCCACAATGGTTTAATCGTTCTCCACTACGATGAGCCGAGCCAGGACACCATTTTCGAGCCGGGCATGACCTTGACTGTTGAGCCGATGATTAACCTTGGTGAGCTGCCGTACCACATCTGGGATAATGGCTGGACTGTGCAGAATGATGACTTCAAGTTCACCGCCCAGTTCGAGCACACGGTGCTGGTGACCTCCGACGGCTATGAAATCCTCACTCTGCCGGATGAGCAGAACGTGCCAGGTCAGTTCCAAACTGGTTGGAAGCCCGAGGCCTAACCCGTGCAGGCCCCTGCAGCTCTGATTGCCGGCTGCACCTCAGATGCCGGTAAGTCGGTTCTGGTCGCCGGCATGTGTCGGCTGCTCGCGCGCCGCGGCGTGAAGGTCGCACCCTTCAAAGCACAGAACATGTCCAACAACTGCGCTGTCACGCTTGACGGCGGCGAGATTGGGCGCGCGCAGGCTCTGCAGGCGCTCGCCTGTGGGCTGGAGCCGGATGTCTCCTTTAACCCGGTGCTTCTCAAGCCGGGCTCGGACCACACTAGTCAGGTGGTGGTGAAGGGCAAAGCCGATGGGCATGTGAGCGCTCTGACGTACCGGTCGCGTCGAAAAGCGTTGCGCGGGGTAGTCGCGGAGACATTGGAAGAGCTGCGGGGGCAGTTCGATGTCGTCTTGTGCGAAGGCGCTGGTAGTCCTGCCGAGGTCAATCTGCGAGAGTCAGACATCGCCAACATGGGCTTGGCAGAGCTCGCTGATTTGCCGGTTGTGGTCGCCGGCGACATCGACCGCGGTGGGGTGCTTGCACATTTCGTCGGCACGCATGCAATTTTGAGCCCCGAAGACCGCGCGCGGATTACCGGTTTTATCGTCAACAAGTTCCGGGGCGATGTTTCGCTGTTGACACCGGGATTGGACGTGGTGCGCGAGCACACCGGCGTGCCCGTACTCGGCGTAGTGTCTTTTATTCCGGGGCTGTGGATCGATGCGGAGGATTCGCTCGGCACAGTCGCTGGTGCGTCGGTAGGGCCGGCGAACGCACCGCTGGGTACGGAAACGTTGTCCGTGGCCGCCATTCGCTTGCCGCGCGTGTCCAACGCCACCGATATCGAAGCGCTTGCCTGTGAACCAGGGGTACACGTGCAGTGGACGGTCGATCCGTCGGTCGTTGCTCGCGCCGACCTGGTCGTGTTGCCCGGGACGAAGTCGACGGTCGCCGATCTCAAGTGGTTGCGCGAGCGTGGGCTTGACGACGTACTGGAGAACCGAGCCGCCCGAGGGCTGCCGCTGATTGGCATCTGCGGTGGGTTCCAAATGCTCTGCACCACCATCACTGACTCGGTGGAGTCGGTAGCCGGGACAGTGAACGGGCTTGGCGTGTTCGATACCGACATTGAATTCGCGGGGACGAAGACGCTGGTGAGCCACCCGGATGGCTCTTACGAAGTCCACAATGGACAGGTTGTGCGAAGCAGCGAGGCGCCTTTTATCACTGAGCCTGAAGAAGGGGCGCGGCGTGGCATGGTGATGGGCACGCACCGCCACGGCTACCTGGAAAATGATCAGGCGCGCCGTGAGTTGCTGATGGAAGTTGCAGTTGCCGTCGGTCGGGACGGCTTTGAGGTCAGTCCTAATACTTCGTTTGCCGGAGAACGGCTGCTGCAGGTCGACCTGTTGGCCAATGCAGTCGAGAAGTACCTGGCTGGGCCCGCATTGGCCCAGGCCACAGGTATTGAACAGCTGGGCTAGTTATCGAACTCCAGGCCCAGGATTGCGTTTTCAATCAGCTCTGGCAGTGCTGGGTGGATCCAGTGCTGGCCCTTGACAACTTCGCGCACATCCATTTCGAAGCTCATCATCTGGATGCACTGCTGCACTAGGGTGGCAGCCTGCTCGCCGATGAAATGCGCACCCAGCAGGCGGCCGGTGGAGCGGTCCGCAATCAGTTTAGCGAAGTCGTCGCGATCCTCCAGCGCCCAGCCGTAGGCGACATCGCCGTAGTTCTGTACCTTCACGGTAATCTCCGTGCCATTTTCCGCAGCCCAGGCGCGAGCTTCATCCTCGGTCATACCGACCTGACCAATCTGCGGATGTGAGAAGACTGCCGACGGAATGTAGCGGTGGTCAAATTCGCGCAGGTCCGACGGATTCAGCACGTTGTGGAAGACAACCTTGGCCTCATGGTTGGCAATATGCTTCAGCTGGTACGGGCTAGAGACATCGCCCAGCGCCCACACACCTTCGGCAGAGGTGCGGCCGTACTGGTCAACCTTGATGCGACCATCGTCGTGCATCGCCACACCACCGGCTGCAAGGTCCATACGGTCACCGTTGGGGATGCGTCCGGTTGCCACGAGCAGGGCATCGGCTGCGAGCTCCGTGCCGTCGTCAAGCGTGACCGTGACGATCTCGCCCTCCTGGGAGAGCTCAGTGATGGAGGTGTTCATACGGATGTCAATGTCGCGGGAGGCAACCTCGTGGAAGCGCTCGGAGATAGCGGCGTCTGAGCCACGCAGCATGACATCGGAGCGCACCAGCATGTGCACCTTCGTGCCGAAGGATGCGAAGACATGCGCGAACTCGCTAGCGATGTAGCCGCCGCCGACGACGATCATTTCGCGCGGAAGCTTGTCGACGCGCATGATGTTCTCGTTGGTGTAGTAATCGACCCCGGAGTCTGCGATGAGGCCCGGAACGTGAGGGCGGGAGCCTGCAGCGATGATGATGTTGTCGGCTGTGATGTCGACGGTTTCCTCGCCGATGCCGGTGCGAATAGTGCGAGGGCCGACGAACGTTGCGTGGCGGTCGTAGACATCGATATTGGGAGTCTCGTCCCCGCGGCGGTATGCCTCGCCGCCGTCGGCAATCTGGTCGACGCGCTGGGCAAAAACGCGATCCTGGATTTGCTTGAGATCAACGGAGCCGAAGGTGCCGTGCACGCCCAGGCGGCTGGCCTCGCGGATGTTGCGGGCGGCATCAGCGGCCAGAACGAACATCTTGGTGGGAATACACCCAACGTTGAGGCAAGTACCGCCGAAACGTCCTTCCTCCACCAGAGCGATACGGACATTGTCGTAGGCCGGGGCTGGAATGGAATTGCCGGACCCGGTTCCGATAATGATGACGTCGTAGTGGCGTGGGGTAGTCTCAGGCGAATTCTCAGTGGTCACAAGCACTCCTAGCATTCTGGTCAAACTAGTTTGGTTCAACCGTACTGAATGCTGATTTATTCCGAGTTCCTATTCTGTGCTCCTATTTTGAGCTGTCTCCTGGATTGACTGTGGCAAGGAACTGGAATGTCTCATTAAAAGCGCGGTCTAGTGCTTCGGGTGCGGAGAGATACACGTCGTGGAGAGCACCCGGAATCGCGACGTTGCGAGCCTGCGGTCCCAAGTGGGCAGTGGCATCGGCAATTTGCTCAGTGTTGAGGACAGAGTCAACGCGGCTGAGTTCCGGTGTGTAGTCGGAACCGAGAAGGTAGTTGTCCGAGTGGAGAACGAGCGTCGGCACGCCGGTATCGATACCGCGGCTGACACGTTGCTGGCCGACGATGATGGCATTGAGCCAACGCCAGTTCTTGTCATGGCCAGCCAGCGGCTTGAAAGTGCGGTTGTACTCCCAGCGTCCCTGGTGGTCGGCGCTAATGGATTTGCCATAGCCGCCCGCAGACTGCACCGGAATGAGACTGTTAGGGCGAATCCGCGACATAACGCGAGTCACCAGCGAGTACACGGGAGCCTTTGCCCGGGAAACGTGCAGAGTCAGCCACGGTGAGTTCAAGACGGCAGCTGTGACGGAAATATTGGGTGCTTGCGGGCAATGGCCGCCTGTGCTTCGTAACCAATCGAGCCAGAGCACGGCAATGAGACCACCAGTGGAGTGCGCATTAACAGTGACAGTTGTATGACCGGCGTGGTCTAACACTGCGAGTGCCCTGTTGAGATCCTCGAAGTAATTCGTTAGATCGCTGCAGCCATGCCAAGTCTGCCCCGGTTGGTGTGCGCGCCCGCACTTACGCAGGTCAATAGCGTAAAAGGCGTAGCCTTCGGCGTGGTACCGCTCCGCCACGTGCTTCTGGAAGAAATAGTCCGACATCCCGTGAATCCATAGAACCGCCGGACGTTTTTGGAAGTCGCTTGCCGACGAGTCGGGGCAGTAGCGGACCAATACCGCGTGTACGGATCCCTCACCGTCGGGATCCTGGCCGAGTTCGATGACATGTTGGCTGTAGTCTTCGCCTAGGTTATCGGGGTTAAAGGTGGGGGTAACGAAATCGGGAATATCGGTAGTCACAGGGTCAAGCCTAGCGCCGATTACCGGGGGTAGTGGGAATGTGTGCCACAATAGATTATGGACTGAGACGGTAGCTCTCTTTTGCGTCTTTAGTTGTGTGCGCGCATGTGAGCGAGCGCTAGTTTGAATCACTAATCAAGTTAGTAAGGATGTTGACAGCAAAATGGCTGATAACAAGCTTCCTGCTTCCAGTGGCGACGAGGTAGACGTCGTCCTCATCGGTGCAGGTGTAATGAGTGCGACGCTGGGTGTGCTGCTCAAGGAGCTCGAGCCATCCTGGTCACAGGTTCTGTTCGAGCGTCTCGATCAGCCCGCCAAGGAGTCTTCCTCCCCGTGGAACAACGCTGGTACCGGCCACTCTGCTCTGTGCGAGCTGAACTACACGCCGGAGAAGAACGGCAAGGTCGATGTCACCAAGGCTAAGCTCATTAATGAGCAGTTCCAGGTTTCCCGCCAGCTGTGGACCTCGCTGATTGAAAACGGCACCCTGACTGACCCGAAGGAATTCATCAACCCAGTTGATCACACCACCTTCGCTCAGGGGCCGGAGCAGATGGCGTTCATGCGTCGTCGCTACGAGGCACTTGAGAAGGAGCCGCTGTTCCACGGTCAGGAGCTCATTGAAGATCCGGACCGTTTCGCTGAGTACCTTCCGCTGATGTCCGAGGGCCGTGACTTCTCCAAGCCGGTCTCCGCTATTCGTAACCCGAATGGTACGGACGTTAACTTCGGTGCACTGACCAAGCAGTACCTGGCCGCACTGTCCGATATGGGTACTGAGATTCGCTACGGACACGAGGTCACCGGTCTGAAGCGCGACGGTTCCAAGTGGATCGTCACCGTGAAGAACCTGCACACCAAGGACGTTCGCACCCTGGTTGCCAACTTCGTATTCGTCGGTGCCGGCGGTGACGCACTGCCGCTGCTGCAGAAGGCTCGTATTAACGAGATTCGTGGTTTCGGTGGCTTCCCGGTCTCCGGCCAGTGGCTGCGCTGCACCAACGAGGAAGTCATTGCTAAGCATGACGCCAAGGTCTACGGTAAGGCTTCCGTCGGCACGCCGCCGATGTCCGTTCCGCACCTGGACACCCGTGTTATCGACGGCAAGCGCGGCCTGCTCTTTGGCCCGTACGCCGGTTGGAACATGAAGTTCCTCAAGAACGGTAACAACCTGGACCTGATTAAGTCTCTGCGTCCGGCCAACCTGCCGTCCATGATGGGTGTTGGTGTCCAGGAGATGGGGCTGACCAAGTACCTGATTACTGAGGTTCTGAAGGACTTCGACGCACGTATTGAGTCCCTGCGTGAGTACGTCCCGAACGCTCGCCCAGAGGACTGGGAGCTGATCGTCGCTGGTCAGCGCGTCCAGGTCATTAAGCCGATGAAGGCTCCGGTCTTCGGTACCCTCGAGTTCGGTACCGCGGTCATCAACTCGTGGGACGGCACCATTGCCGGCCTGATGGGTGCATCCCCGGGCGCTTCCATCGCTCCGGCTGTGATGATTAGCCTGATTGAGCGCTGCTTCGGCCGTCACATGGGCAAGTGGGCTCCGAAGCTGAAGGAGCTCGTCCCGTCCTACGGTACGCACCTGGCTGATGACCCGGCTCTGTTCAAGGAGGTCTGGGAGGCTTCCCAGAAGACCCTGAAGCTGGAGCGCTAGTAACTCGCTGAAGAGCTTCAAAGAGTTCAATTAAGCCAACATTGTTCTACCCCGCTGTGAGCCATCCGTTCGCAGTGGGGTAGAACTGTGCTTATGGAAAAAATCACGTCAGCGACCACTGCACAAACAGAGCCCACTTTTCCTTTTACTGCGATCGTCGGGCAGCAGCGACTACAGCTTGCGTTGATTCTGACCGCGCTATCCCCGGAGATTGGTGGTGTCGTCATCCGCGGTGAGAAGGGCACAGCCAAGACCACTACGGTCCGCGCGTTGGCGCCATTTCTCAGCGGATCGTTGGTAAACCTGCCACTCGGCGCTACGGAAGATCGAGTCGTAGGCTCCATCGATGTGGAGACCGTCCTGACTACCGGACACGCACAGTTCAATCCGGGACTACTCAGCGCGGCTGACGGTGGCATTCTCTATGTCGACGAGATTAACCTGCTGCCGGATCATCTCGTTGACTCCGTGCTCGATGCCGCAGCCACCGGTCGCGTGGTTGTTGAACGCGATGGTATCTCGCACTCCGCAACCTCCAGGTTCGTGTTGGTCGGCACTATGAACCCGGAAGAGGGCGAATTGCGTCCCCAGCTTCTCGACCGCTTTGGGCTCGCCATCGACGTCACCGCATCCAAGGATCCGGCTGTCCGCGCGGAAATCGTCGCCCGCCGCCTCGACTTTGACGCCGACCCGGAGAGCTTTGTCACGCGGTTCGCCGCCGACGACGATGCGCTACACGCTCGCATCGATCGCGCGCGCGCACTGCTTGACGACGTCGAATTGACCCCCAACATTCTTGGTCAAATTGCCACTGTGTGCGCTGCTTTTGATGTGGACGGGATGCGTGCCGACATCGTCATTGCACGTACCGCCCGCGCTCACGCTGCCTGGCGAGTAGCCGGGGACGAGTCGGCGCAGCCGGCACCCGGCAATCCAATTGAGATCACTGCGGAAGACATTAAGGTAGCTGCGGAAATGGCACTGCCGCACCGTCGTCGCCGTGACCCCTTTGATGAACCAGGACTGGACCAGGAACAGCTCGACGATGCTCTGCAGGATGCAGAGGAGCAGTTCCGAGATGACCAGAATCAGCCAGAGTCGAGTCCGGAGTCGGATCCAGAGCCCGATGCTGAGCAGGTCTCCCAGTTCGACTCCAACTCCGAACCTCAGGAGCCACAACAGTCGAATTCCTCGGGATCGAAGGGAGGTCGCGCCGCTGAAGGCGCCCCCTTTCGCCGTTCGTAAAATCAGCGTTGACGGTGTCGGCCAAGGGGATTCCGGTCGGCGTTCCAAGGCCATTGGCCCGCGGGGCAGCACCATTGGTGCCGAGCGGGGAGGCCATGGTCTCCACGTGCCGGCGACAGTGCTGGCGGCGGCCAATCGTGGCGCCCGCATGGGCGACTCCATGATTCCCCTGGAACCGGAGGACGTTCACGGCGCTATTCGACAGGGAACTGAGTCCAATCTGGTCGTCTTTGTCGTGGACACCTCGGGTTCCATGGCAGCACGCGACCGTCTGGCAGCCGTCACCGGCGCGGTCACATCGCTGCTGCGTGATGCCTACCAAAGCCGCGATAAAGTCGCTGTCGTTACTTTCCGCGGAAATAACGCCGAATTAGTTTTACCGCCGACGAAGTCTATCGACACCGCAGTACGTCGCCTCGCAGATGTCCGCACTGGTGGCCGAACTCCATTGGCCGAAGGATTGCTGAAGGCACACGAAGTGGTAGTTCGGGAAGCCCATAGGGAGCCCACACGGCGCGCAATCATGGTCTTGCTCTCCGACGGCCGAGCAACGGGTAAAAATGGCCTGCAGCAGGCGAGGGCTGTGGCCGCAAAGATCCGTCGTCAAGCGTTGGCGGCGACGGTGGTTATCGACTGTGAGCGCTCTCGCGTGCGGCTGGGGCTGGCACAGGAACTCAGCGTGGAATTGGGTGCGACCTGCATAAATCTCTCCGAACTCAATGCCGAAGCCGTGGCGGGCGTGGTCCATGCCTATCATCGAGACCATGGCACAAGGAAAGCTTGACCCCAAATCAATTCCCAACGATGGACTGACCACCAGGCAGCGTCGCATGATTCCGATTACTGCGGTGCATACGGGCCCAGGTAAGGGCAAGTCCACCGCGGCATTCGGTATGGCGATGCGCGCGTGGAATCAGGGGATGAATATCGGTGTCTTCCAGTTTGTAAAGTCGGCAAAGTGGAAGGTTGGCGAGGAAGCTGTCATGCGCCGGTTGGGCGAGCTTCACGACGACACGGGGGAAGGCGGCCCGGTCGAATGGCACAAGATGGGCGAAGGTTGGTCTTGGTCGCGTAAGCAGGGCACTGAGGAGGACCATGCGGCAGCTGCTGCCGAGGGATGGCAGGAGATTAAACGGCGCCTGGAAAATGAGGTGCACGACTTCTACGTCCTCGACGAGTTCACCTACCCAATCAAGTGGGGTTGGATTGATGTCGACGATGTGGTGGAGACATTGAGGAACCGTCCCGGCCGCCAGCATGTGGTGATGACTGGCCGCGATGCGGATCCGAAGCTCGTGGAGGTCGCGGATCTGGTGACGGAGATGACCAAGATTAAGCACCCGATGGATGTCGGACGTAAGGGACAAAAGGGCATCGAGTGGTAGCGCCTGGAATTGTCATCGCGGCGACAGCTTCAGGCACGGGAAAGACGACAATCTCCACGGGGCTGATGCGTGCACTGTCGCGTCGTCACGCGGTGGCACCTTTCAAAGTCGGACCCGATTATATTGATCCTGGCTATCACGGGGTAGCCGCTGGTCGTCCCGGGCGCAATCTGGATTCCTTTATGTGCGCGCCTGAGATGATTGGGCCGCTCTACGCACATGGAGCTGCCGACAGCGATATTGCGGTGGTCGAAGGGGTTATGGGGCTTTTCGACGGCCGCATTGGTGACGACCCGCTATCGGTGGAGGGCTCGACGGCTGAGATTGCCTCACTGTTGGGCCTTCCGGTGGTGTTGGTGATTGATGCCCGGCATATGTCGCAGTCGGCGGCGGCTGTTGTCCACGGTTTCTCCACGCTTCGCACTGACGTCCGTGTCAGTGGCGTGATTATTAATCAGGTGGGCAGCCCGCGGCATGCGGACATCATTACCCGTTCTGTGGAGGCCATGGGGGTCGAGGTGCTCGGCGCTATTCCGCGAGTGACTGATATTGAGGTGCCCAGCAGGCATTTGGGGCTGGTCACTGCAGTCGAGCAGGGTGAGCAGCTAGAAGCGGTCATTGAATCGATGGCCAACTTGGTGGAAACCTACATCGACATCGACCGGATTATCCAGCTTGCCCGGCAGCCCTATCCAGCTGAACCATGGGCCCCTGCACAGTTCGTTGCACCGCTGGCTCTTAATCGCCGCGTGCGCGTGGCGGTCGCGGCGGGTCCTGCGTTCTCGTTTACCTATGCAGAGCACCGTGAGCTATTGCAGGCCGCTGGAGCCGAGGTCGTGGATTTTGACCCATTGGTTGACGAACTGCCGGAAGCCGAAGGCTACATCGTGCCCGGTGGATTCCCGGAAGAGCATGCCGACGCGCTATCTATTCGTGATGACATTCGCCGCGATCTACGTCAGGCTGCCGACGATGGTGCGCTGATCCACGGCGAATGCGCGGGGCTGCTCTGGCTGCTTGAAGATCTCGGTGG
>NZ_KV836156.1:14292-85090 GCF_001838255.1 Corynebacterium sp. HMSC073B01
GAAGATCTCGGTGGGCGCCGTATGTGTGGCATCATCCCGGGGCGAGCGCACATGGCACGGTTGAAGCTGGGGTACCGGGAGGCTGTGGCGCTGACTGATTCTGTGCTGTGCCCGGTAGGAACGCGCGTGCGCGGTCACGAGTTCCACAAGACAGCCCTCACCGATGACACCGCAAGTGTCGCTGCTGCGGCCGGGTGGCAACCAGCCTGGGGTTGGCGTGGATATCAAGGCGAAACAGTTCGCGACGGCTTCGTTTCCGAGTCTGGGCGGATTCATGCCGGTTACCTGCATGTTCATCCGGCGGGTGCGCCGGGGAACGTCAGTCGCTTTGTCGCTTCGTGCGCCGGGTAAAGTGTTAGCTATGAGTTTGCTTCTCAAAGACTACGGTGTGTTGGTGATTGGCGGTTCCACGGCTGCAGAGCGCGTGATTCCTCGGCTGTTGGACTCTGGCGCTGATGTCACTGTGTGTGAAGGTGGGGAAGTAACAACTGCGATTGAGGCCTGGGCTGCAGACGGCCGTATTACTTTGACCCGCACCGGTTTTACCGAGGCGATGAGCTGGGGCAAGGCTCTCATGGTCTGCTGTGACGAGGCGTTGTTGCGTGAGGTGACTCTAGAGGGACACCGCCGAGGTATTCTCGTCGACGATGAAACCGGGGCTTCCAGCCCGCTTACTCCTGTGGCGCTGACCGGCCGTCGCGCGTCGCGCGCTGGGGACCTCGCTGGTCAGGTCGCACTCGTAGGCGGTGGCCCGGGCGACCCCGGTCTGATTACCGTTGAGGGGCGTCGCTTGCTCCGGCTTGCCGACGTTGTCGTTGCAGACCACCTCGGTCCACTGTCGCTGCTCGGTGACTTGGAGCCGGATGTCGAGATTATTGATGCCGGCAAGCTTCCTTACGGCCGCGCCATGGCTCAGGAGCGCATCAATGAACTGCTAGTTCATCGTGCCCGTGAGGGCTACTTTGTGGTCCGGCTCAAGGGTGGCGATCCGTACATCTTCGGCCGCGGTTTTGAAGAGCTTCAGGAGCTGCAGAAGGCTGGGGTACCGGTTCGCGTTGTGCCGGGTATTACTTCAGCACTGGCGGTACCGGGGACGATTGGCATCCCAGTTACTATGCGTGGCGTCAACCATGAATTCACTGTTGTGTCCGGTCACGTCCCACCGGGGCACAGGAAATCGCTGGTCAATTGGGATGCGCTGGGCCGGATGCACGGCACTATTGCCATCATTATGGGAGTTAAGAACGGGCCAAAGATTGCCGAGGCTCTGATGAAGGCCGGCCGCAGCCCGAAGACTCCGGCTGCGGTCATCCAGGACGGCACGCTGCCGAATCAGAGGTCGCTACGCTGCACACTCGGCGAGCTTGGCGAGAAAATGGTCGAAGAGGCAATCAAGCCGCCCGCGGTTATCGTCATCGGTGAAGTCGCCGGTCTGGATGAGGGCGATGAGTAAGAACAACAAGTTGAGCAACAACAAGTCGAGGAAGCGTGAGCCAGAGCAGCAAAAGGCAGGGCTTGTTACCCGACTGCTTGCCGACGATCAGCTGCGTAGCGCCATCTGGATGGGCGCTGCGACCTTCCTGGTGTTCTACCTCGGAACCATGATCATCTTCCGACTCCTTCTCCTCGGCGGAGAAGGATCGCGATACGACAGCATTTTCATCGCTATTATCGCTCTGATTGCCGCCATTGTGGCAGGCCGAAAGCGCTACAACGACGACATTTAGTTTTCCGGGACGCGGAAGATGAGGGTGTCGTCGTCAAGCGAGACGTCGTATCCTGCGGCGCGTGCGATGTCGACGGCCTCTGTGGGGGAGGTCGGTGTCGTGTCGGAAAGGGCGATGGCGCGGGCAAATAGGCCCTTGTAGTGCTTGTTGAAGTGGCTGACGATTTTGCCCTCGGCGGTGAGCACGGTCATCGTTGTCGCGCTCTTGACTTTGCCCAAATTGGCGTAGGTGCCGGAACGAAGGTCGATGAGGAAGTCGACATCATTGAGAGCCTCGGTGATGGCGGTACCCCAACGGCGCTTCATTGTGGGAGCCGCGTCGGCAGGCTGATCCGCGAAGGGGAGCTTGACCGTACCAGAGAGACGGTAGTGGGGGATGAGGTCGTCCCCGCCAATGACACCGAAGAGCGCTGACCCGATGGCGAGTCGAGCACGGCCGGTTTCCGGCAAATCGCTGGGGGAGAGTGCGTCGTAGAGCACCCCGGTATAACGCTCGAGAGCCGGCATGGTCGGCGACTCTAGGAGCGCGGCATTAGCTGTGACTTCGTCAGCAAGCCGTGGCCCCAGCTTCAGTGTTTCCATCGCGGCTTCCCTGTTCGCACTTAGCGCCACGAGATCGGCTGCAATGCGCTCGCGGATGGGGTTGAGGGAGCCGAAGCTCAGCGAGGAAAAGTCTACTGCGGGATGGCTGCCACCAGTGGCTTTGGTTTCAGAGGGGGGTAGGACTACGAGCATGGGCACCATAGTAATGCCCCGCATGTTGCGAAGAATGATCGACGGGTAAAATCAGCATTCATGATTACGCGAATGTCCCAGCTGTTCCTGCGCACACTGCGCGAGGATCCAGCTGACGCCGAGGTCCCTAGCCACAAGCTGCTCGTCCGTGCCGGCTACATCCGGCGAACTGCCCCTGGTGTGTACTCCTGGCTGCCACTGGGCTTGAAGGTTCTGCGCAACGTAGAGAAGGTTGTGCGCGAGGAGATGGAAGGCATTGGCGCACAGGAGCTGGCATTCCCTGCACTGCTCCCGCGTGAACCGTACGAGGCGACGAATCGGTGGACCGAATACGGCCCCGAGCTGTTCCGTCTGAAGGATCGCAAGGGCGCGGACTACCTGCTGGGGCCGACGCACGAAGAGATGTTCGCGCTGGCTGTCAAGGATCTTTTCAGCTCCTACAAGGATTTCCCGACGACGCTGTTTCAGATTCAGACCAAGTACCGCGACGAGGCTCGCCCGCGCGCTGGTATTCTGCGTGGCCGCGAGTTCGTGATGAAGGACTCTTATTCCTTCGACATGGACGACGAGGGGCTGGAGAATTCTTATCAGCAGCACCGCGGTGCCTACCAGCGAATTTTTGACCGGCTGGGCATTAAGTACGAAATCTGCCACGCCACCTCCGGCGCTATGGGCGGTTCGGCCTCCGAGGAGTTCCTGGCTGTTAGCGAAAGTGGCGAAGACTCCTTCGTAGTCTCCACCGACGGTGAGTACGCCGCCAATGTGGAAGCCGTGAAGATTCCGGCAGTTGAACCGCAGCCGATTGAGGGACAACCGGAGGCGAAGGTTTACGAGTCTCCGAACTGCACCACAATCGCAGCACTTGTTGATTGGGCCAATGGTGCGGACCTCGGACGCGAGGTCACTGCTGCCGATACTTTGAAGTGCGTTCTCGTCGCCGTCGACCCGAAGAAGGTCGATAAGGAGAGCAACGCCCTGCCGGAACAGCTCACCGCAATCCTGGTTCCCGGTGACCGTGAGGTCGATGAAAAGCGTCTTGAAGTCGCATTTGAACCGGGTGAGGCGCGCTTGCTGGAGGACAAGGACTTCGCAGCCAATGACTTCCTGATCAAGGGCTACGTCGGCCCGCAGGGGCTCGCCGATCGCGGTGTGAAGGTCCTAGCTGACCCCCGCGTGGCGGAGGGCACAAATTGGATTACAGGAGCCAACGAGGAAGGCAAGCACATCGTCGATGTGGTCGCTGGTCGCGACTTCCAGATTGATGGTATTTGCGATGTCGCAGAGGTGCGTGACGGCGACCCGGCTCCGGAGGGGCATGGCACGCTAAAGATCGAGCGCGGAATCGAGATCGGTCACATTTTCCAGTTGGGCCGCAAGTACACCAACGCCTTTGAAATCGACATCCTCGATGTCAACGGTAAGCGTGCTCGTCCGACGATGGGGTCCTACGGCATTGGCGTGTCCCGCCTGGTCGCTGTCCTCGCGGAACAGCAGTTGGATGAAAAGGGCCTCAAGTGGCCAGTTGCCGCGGCACCGTACAAGGTTCACATCGCTGTGGCCGGCAAGAACGCCGAAGCAGCTGAGGCCGCTGAACAGCTGGCGGAAGACCTCAGCCAGCAGGGCATTGAGGTGCTTTTCGACGACCGTCCGAAGGTCAGCCCCGGTGTGAAGTTCAAGGACGCCGAGCTGCTGGGTATGCCGTTTGTGGTCATCTTTGGCCGTGGCTACGCGGACGGCAAGGTGGAGCTGCGTAACCGCCTGACCAACGAGACCGACGAGGTCGCCGCTGACGGCATTGCAGCTCACGTCGCGGAGCTGGTTCGCAAGGCTTAGAGCCCGGGCAACGGCTCCAAGTTGTTGCCACCTAGCGCTGCCGCTCCGGCGGCAGCCACGCCAGCTGCCTGCAGCGCGAACATACGCATCCGAGGGTTATTAGCAGCGAGCAATACGTCTTCCCACGCCTGGGCACAATAGCGCTCCAATGCAATCATGTAATCGACGGGTGCCGTATCTGGCGAAGGAGCGCCTTCCGGCATATAGCCAGGTGCGCTCTCCGGCACCTCAACGTCGGAATCCTCCAAAATTAGTCGGGCACGATCGCGCAAAATTCGGTGGCGCTCGCCACGGGCCAAAAGTGCAGTAGTGGTATCGCCTCCGACACGTGGTGCGGCTACGCCGACACCGTAAATCATCATGTATTCGGCTTGCAGTGCCTTAGTCATCTGTTCTTCGGCACCCGAGATTTCATCCCTGTCACTGGGAATCAATGGGACAAGCTCCTCCCACTCAGCGCCCGCAACACGCAGAGCGAGGACGATACCGCCATCGACAGCCGTGGCGAGGCGCGCAGTGTGCTCCTCCCGCAATGCAGTGCGTGAATCCAGGGCATTCGTCAGTACGGGATTGTTTCGCGAGTCCGTGAGCAGTAGCTTCGCGTCGGAACCGGTAACCAGGGATCCTGGGACTGCTACGTCCGAGCCACATTCATCGACAGGTTTACCGTCCTTGTGGGTGCCGCAGGCGCGTGTGATTTCCTTATCCAGTTCGGTAACCTGCGCGGAGCGCACCGCTGCGAGGTCAGGATTGGCGTCGCTAAGCGACTGTGCATCGCGCGCCGCCAGCGCATGGAGAACCTCAATGGCGTAATCGGGGCGCGGTGCCACCAGATGCGAGCACGCGGAAAGCGCAGGAAGTGATCCCACGGCGAGGGCAGCAGCGAGGAAGCCACGGCGCGAGAGAGTACGAGTGCGATGCGATGCGGAAGCAAAACTGGGGGAGGGAGGTTCAACAATCACCTCACTATGGTGCCACGGCGGGCGGCACTTTGTGTCAATGCGGTATGTGGAAAGCGCCCAGGTGCGCAATTCCTAGTACTTGACCTGTAGACTCTACGACTATGGCGATACCCGCACCCGAGAAAATTGAACAGTTTGTGAGCCCGGCGCTCGCACAAATCGGCCTGGATGTGGAAGATGTCAAGGTCGTTCGCGCCGGCGCAAAGTCACAGGTCATTGTGTTAGTTGACGCAGATGAGCGTCCTGACCTCGATGTTCTGGAACAGGCCACGTATGAAGTATCTTCGGCTCTGGATGCCGCGGAGGCACGTGGTGAAGCGGACTTCGGCGCTCAGGGCTACACCTTGGAAGTTTCCACTCCTGGTATTGACGCACCGCTGACCCAGCCTCGGCACTGGCGTCGTAACCGTGGTCGTATTGCGGAGATTTCGCTTGCCGACGGTTCCGCGATTGCAGCCCGCATTGGTGCGCTGTCGCCGGATGAAGAATCCATCATTCTCGTTACCTCTAAGGGGCCAAAGGGACGTTTGAAGGCTGTTGGTCAGCGTGTCCAATTAACCAATGTGGCCCGTGCAGTGGTACAAGTTGAATTCTCTAATCCGCCCGCAGCCGAGAAGGATTTTGCGGGACTAGACTATGACGATGCCTTGACCAGGCTGGAGGATAACAAGTGAAGATTGAACTAGCTGCCCTGCGAACCTTGGAAAAGGAAAAGGGTATTCCTGTCGACGAAATGCTGGGACTGGTCGCCCGAGCATTGCGTGAAAGCTACCGTAGCACCACCGCACCGGCACAGTATGCGCGCGTCGAAATCGACCGTGAGACCGGTGACGTCATAGTCTTTGCCCAGGAGCGAGACGACGAGGGCAATCTCATCTCCGAATGGGACGACACTCCGGAGGACTTCGAGCGTACCGCTGCATTCGCTGTTCGTCAGACCATCCTTTCGCGTCTGCGGGATGCGGAGAGCGATAAGGTTCTCGACGAATACGCAGACCTGTCTAATCAGGTCATTTCCGGCGTGGTCCAGCGCGATGTCTATGCCAATGAAAAGGGCATTGTCGTCGTCCACATCGGTTCGGAGGCCAACGGCCGCGACGGTATTCTGATGCCGGCTGAGCAGCTGCCAGGTGAGGAACTCAAGCACGGTGACCGCATCAAGTGCTACGTCGTCGGTGTGAACAAGACTCCGCGGGGTGTTGCGATTCACCTGTCACGCACGCACCCGGAGCTCATTCGTAAGCTCTTCGAACTTGAAGTTCCGGAAGTTGCCGATGGGGCAGTGGAATTGATTTCCATTGCGCGCGAGGCCGGTCACCGCACCAAGGTTGCTGTACGCCCCACGGTCAAGGGCCTCAACGCTAAGGGCGCCTGCATTGGGCCCCGCGGTCAGCGTGTGAACTCGATTATGAATGAGCTCAAGGGCGAGAAGATCGACATCATCGACTACGACGAGGATCCGGCGAAGTTCGTTGGTAACTCGCTGGCGCCCGCCAAGGTAGTTAGTGTCAAGATTCTGGACATGGACGAGCGCCGTGCACACGTTGTGGTGCCCGACTACCAGCTCTCTCTTGCTATCGGCAAGGAGGGACAGAATGCCCGTCTGGCGGCTCGTCTGACCGGCTGGCGAATCGATATCCACTCCGACGCGGAGTAGACACAACGTCAGCGTCCCAGCGGTTGCGAAAGTGGCGGGAAAGTGCCTAGGGGGTTGGCACTTTCCCGCCTTTTCGGGTTATGCTGGGAGGTGGCCAAACGACAAGGCGTGATTTTCCTATGCGAATTTTCGCGCTGAATTTCTTAGCAGGAAGGTGGGTGCGTCAGGAGTATGACGACTTCGCGGGTGCTAAACCCGAATTCGACAACTCATACGCCTGCACCCACACGTACCTGTATCGCAACTAAGCAGCGCCACAATTGCTCGGAGCTGCTGCGCATTGTCGCCACCACCCGTTCAGATGGCTCAGTAGCCGTCGTTGCTGATCCGCATCGTCGGATGCAGGGGCGAGGTGCCTGGATCACCCCAACACTAAAGGCTTGGGAGATCGCCGACAAGCGCCGTGCATTTGGCCGCGCACTGAAGGTATCTACGCAGGTAGATGCGTTTCCGGTTAAACAGTTTATCGCCACGCACTACGAAGCGGCGGAGGGTTTCGCCCCCGCTGACGATGTGCGTGTCGCTAAGCAGGGAGGCAGGAAAAATGACAACAGAAAGACCTGAACACTGATGAGCACACGATGAAGCATCAGCGATGAACGGCAATAGATAAGAGGGAGCCCTGCAGGCGCTCTCGGTGCGCGGACGAATCCGCCATCGGGCGCTGCTCGGCCCCCACTAGTGAGGAGAGCAGTGTCCGGAAAGCTACGTGTCCATGAGCTCGCTAAGCAGCTCGGGGTCACCAGCAAAGAACTACTCGCCGAGCTGAAGGCTCAGGGCGAGTTTGTTAAGACCGCTTCTTCGACGGTGGAACCACCCGTCGTCAGGAAGATGAAGAAGGTCTACGAAGAGAAGAATGCTGGCGCAGGTGCTGACGCGTCTGCCCAGGCCCCAGCGACCAAGGCTGCAGCTGAGTCTGCTGCTAAGTCGGGTGCCAAGCCAGCAGCTAAGCCAGGCGCTAAGCCTGCTGCACCAGCTGCAGCAAAGCCGGGTGCCAAGCCAGCTGCACCGTCCCGTTCGCCGAAGCCGGGACAGGAAATGCCACGCCCGCCGAAGCCTGCTGGCCCGAAGCCGGGGCCGAAGCCAGGCGCACGCGCACCGCGTGTGGCGAACAACCCATTCTCGACCGGCGGATCCTCCCGCCCGGCACCGCGGCCGTCCAACATGCCGCGTCCGCAGGGCGGAAACGGCCGTCCGGGCCCGAAGCCGGGAGCACGCCAGGGTGGCCCTCGCCCGCAGGGTGGACAGGGCCGCGGTAATAAGCCGAGCGGCAATCGTCCGACTCCGGCAATGATGCCTTCGCACCCGAACCCGGGGCAGATGCCTGCAAAGGCAAGCCGCGGTGGCGGTGGCGGTGGCTTCGGCGGCCGTGGTCGCGGCCCGGGTGGCCCGGGTGGCGGACCGCGCGGTGGCCGCGGCGGACGTCGCGGTGGAACTGCAGGTGCATTCGGGCGACCAGGAGGCGCCCCGCGTCGCGGACGTAAGTCGAAGCGTCAGAAGCGCAACGAGTACGAGGCAATGCAGGCACCATCCGTGGTGGGCGGCGTTAAGCTGCCTAACGGTAAGGGCACGACCATTCGCCTCGCACGTGGTGCATCCCTGTCTGACTTCGCTGAGAAGATTAACGCCGATGCAGCATCGCTGGTCCAGGCGTTGTTCAACCTCGGCGAAATGGTGACGGCAACTGCATCGGTCTCCGACGAGACCCTGCAGCTGCTCGGCGACGAGATGGATTACAAGGTCCAGGTCGTCTCGCCTGAGGATGAGGACCGCGAGCTCCTCGAGTCCTTCGACCTCCAGTTCGGTGAGGACGAGGGCGACGATGAGGACCTGGAGCAGCGCCCGCCAGTGGTAACTGTGATGGGTCACGTCGACCACGGTAAGACGCGCCTGTTGGACACGATTCGTAAGGCCAACGTCGGTGGCCACGAGTCCGGTGGTATTACCCAGCACATCGGTGCCTACCAGGTGCCGGTGGAGCTCGACGGTGAGAAGCGCAAGGTTACCTTCTTGGATACCCCGGGTCACGAGGCGTTTACCGCCATGCGTGCTCGTGGTGCCAAGTCGACCGATATCGCGATTCTGGTTGTTGCAGCTGATGACGGCGTCATGCCGCAGACGGTTGAGGCTATTAACCACGCCAAGGCCGCTGATGTGCCGATTGTCGTTGCAGTCAACAAGATTGATAAGGAAACTGCAGATCCGCAGAAGATTCGTGGTCAGCTGACTGAATACGGTCTCACTGACGAAGAGTGGGGCGGCGACACTATGTTCGTCGATATCTCCGCTAAGCAAGGTCTCAACATCGATCAGCTTCTCGAAGCAGTGCTGTTGACTGCCGATGCTTCGCTGGATCTGCGCGCCAATCCGGATATGGACGCTCAGGGTGTCGCCATTGAGGCTCACCTTGACCGTGGCCGTGGTCCGGTGGCAACCGTTATCGTTCAGCGCGGTACGTTGCGCGTCGGTGATTCCATCGTTGTCGGTGACGCATATGGTCGTGTTCGCCGCATGGTCGATGAGTACGGCAACGACGTCGATGAGGCCGGTCCTTCCCGTCCGGTTCAGGTGCTCGGCCTGACCTCCGTACCGGGTGCTGGTGACAACCTCCTGGTTGTTGACGAGGATCGTACGGCCCGCCAGATTGCAGACCGCCGCGACGCACGTCGTCGTAATGCGCTGCAAGCACGTCGTCGCAAGCGCGTCTCCCTGGAGAACCTGGACGAGATTCTGAAGGAGACCAACACCCTCAACCTGATCCTGAAGGGCGACAACGCCGGTACCGTCGAGGCACTGGAAGAAGCCCTGCTCAAGATCGAGGTCGACGACGAGGTCGCTCTGAACATCATCGACCGTGGTGTCGGTGCTGTCACGCAGACCAACGTCACGCTGGCTGCTGCGTCTGACGCCGTCATCATCGGCTTCAACGTTCGCTCCGAGGGCAAGGCCACCGAGGTTGCCAATGCTGAGGGCGTTGACATCCGCTACTACACGGTGATCTACCGTGCTATCGAGGATGTCGAGGCTGCTCTGAAGGGCATGCTCAAGCCGGTCTATGAGGAGAAGGAGATTGGTCGTGCAGAGATTCGCGCCATCTTCAAGTCCTCCGCAGTTGGCCTCATTGCCGGCTGTATGGTCGAGTCCGGAAAGGTCCGCCGCAACGCGAAGGCTCGCCTGGTTCGTGACGGCAACGTCATTACGGATTCGGCGACTATCGAGTCGCTGAAGCGAGAGAAGGACGATGCCACCGAGGTCGCAGCCGGTTACGAGTGCGGTATGGTGCTGTCCTACCCGGACATCCAGGTGGACGACGTTATCGAGGTCTACGAGATGGTCGAGGTTCCGCGCACGTAGCAACGTAAGCTAAACACTGCGTGAACTTTGATAAGGCGCTCCCTTCGGGGAGCGCCTTTTTGCGTATCGTGTTCGTTATGGGCTTCAAAACTAATCTCTTTGCACTCTCAGATGAACTGCCGCGAACGAATATTTTGAATTATCCTCCTGCGAGCGCAGAGGAGACTCTTGCGCAATTGGACAAGATTTGGCCAGGGAAATTCGCCTTTGATTCCGAAGAAACCATTGAGGATGGTCATAATTGGTACTTCCACGCGGTAGCGTTTGGGCCAACGCTGCTTTTCGGGACCGACGACGTATACGACCTTATTGAGGACCCAGCGTTGGCGAACGATCCTCGCGAAAGTTGGTCACTGTGCATCAATAGTGTTGTCGATTTCTGCCACTATAAGACTCCTACCAGGGAATTAGAAGCAAGCTGCGAAGACTATGATTTTGACATGCAGCGGTTTTTCAGCTCTGGACGACTGTTGGATTTCGAGGTACCGTTCGCTAACGGTGAACACGTCGAGGTACTACATCCGACGGATGTGGCTGAATGGGAACAAACCCATGGCAGTGTGGCGCCCAAGGATAAAAATGGTGAGGTAAGTTACCTTTTCCATCCGCTGGAGCTAGGTAATGCTGCGGTTAAATGGATTTTCGGCATCGAGGGAGAAACACCATTGCAGGACAGTGTGATGGATTCACTGCCTGACTGCTCCCATGTTAATGGGTTACCGATGTACAACTTCGTGGAGCGCCGTTAAGAGCGTACGGGTAGGCTGCGTTTCAGCTGCGCAATTCCGTAGTAGCGACTCCCCATGCCGTCGATGACATCGATGGTGGTGGCAGTGTTGTCGTGATGATTAATGGGTTAATAACAAAGGGCGAGCGTGCGGCGAAGCAATTGACTGCACGCGGTAAACGGGTGCGGGCGAAGTCGCGAAACATGCGGTTCGAAGTTGAGTAGTGTTTTGCGTGTTAGTATTAGCAGTCCTTTGTATTGAACCGTTTTGCCGGATCCCAGATGGGTCTTTGTCAGCGAAGGGGCACTTCAGGCCCCACGCTAAATGGGGTCTAGCTACGAATCGTTACGCACAGGTAGAGATAGATAGGGAGTAGCCAAAAATGGCAGATCCAGCACGCGCGCGCAGGCTGTCCAAGCGTATTCAGGAGATTGTCGCCAGCGCAATTGAGCGTGAGATTAAGGACCGGCGGCTGGAGTTTGTGACTATCACCGACTGCCGCGTCACCGGCGATTTGCACGACGCCACAGTTTTCTACACTGTGCGCGGACGTACGCTCGACGAGGAACCGGACTACGAGTCGGCAGCAGCAGCGCTGGAAAAGGCGAAGGGGCAGCTGCGTTCCCTGGTCGGTCGTGGCACCGGTGTGCACTACACACCGACGCTGGCTTTTGAGGTTGACACGGTGCCGGAGATTTCCGCGCACCTTGAGGAGCTGCTCGATAAGACTCGCGCGCGCGACGCGGAATTGGCTGAGCAGGCTAGAAACGCAAAGCCCGCAGGCGATGCCAACCCATACCGCGACGAGGAGTAAAACTCTCCACCGGCCACATCTATCGATGAAAGGGGCACCCACGTGACCACTTCTCCGCAGGCTCAGGAGCAGGCAGCTCACCAGCTTTCCCAGGCGATTAATCGCCGCATGTCCAAGCCGATTCAGCAGATGCAGGATATGCTTGCCGACGCCAAGAAGGTCGGCGTCATTGCCCATGTTCACCCCGATGCGGATGCGATTGGTGCTGCATCTGCGATGGTCATGGCACTTGTACAGCGTGGCATTTCGGCTGTAGCCAGCTACGGTGAGAGCGATTTGCCAGCCAAGTCGCTGCTGACCATCCCCGGATGGGAGCGATTTGTCGAGTACACGGACTTGGATGAAGACATTGACACGTGGGTGACTGTCGACTGCGCAAGCCCGGGGCGCCTCGGTGCGCTGGAAGATCGCGTGATGGCCTCCGACCGCGTTATCAATGTTGACCATCACGCGACCAACACTCGCTTTGGGTCCGTCAACATGGTTGACGAACGCGCAGAGTCCTCGACCATGGTGCTCCTGGACTTCTTTGGTGTCTGGGGTATCAAGCTGACCACGCCGATGGCTCATGCTCTCTATGCAGGGCTGTTGACGGACACCGCATCGTTCCAGTTCGGCCATTCCCGCATGCACACTGCAGCGGCGCGCCTGCTGGATAAGGGGCTCAATCCGCGCACGATTGGTGCACAGCTGCTGGAAGAACATCCGTTTGCCTACCTTCCATTCCTGGGCAAGGTGCTTTCCACCGCGACATTGGTGCCCGAGTGGGGCGACGGCGCTGGCCTAATCCACGTCGTCATTGAGCACGACCAGACCGCCGAAGTTGGCCACGATGAGATTGAATCGGTCGTGGACATTGTGCGTACGACTAATGCGGCCGACGTCTGTGCCGTGCTTAAGGAGTATGAGCCAAACCAGTGGGCCGTCTCGCTGCGTTCTCGCGAGCTTGTCGATGTCTCCCAGGTCGCCCTGGAAATTGGCGGCGGTGGCCACGAGCGTGCCGCCGGTCTGACTCGGGAGTGCAGCAAGGATGAGCTGCTGCAGGCCATCCTGGACACCAGCGATGTCGCAGCCCAGGCACGCCGAGGCACGAGCGAGGCCTAGGGGATTGTCGGACTCGCGAGAAACTCAGGAGCGCACTGAGATTGAGCGAACCGGCATAGAGCGAACCGGGCACAGTGCGAAGTCAGATGTCAGCCTTCGCGCAATCGTTTCGCTTGCGCTGCCAGCGTTGGGTGTTCTTGCCGCGCCCGCACTCTATGTGCTGCTGGATACGGCTGTCATCGGTCGGCTTGGAGCTGTTCAGCTTGCGGCGCTTGCCGCTGGTTCGACGGTTTTTTCTGTGGTAACTACGCAGCTTACTTTCTTGGCTTACGGCACGACCGCCCGATCAGCGCGAGCCTTTGGCAGGGGCAACGTGGACGAGGCGGTTGAAGAGGGACTGCAAGCGACGTGGGTCGCCATCTTTGTGGGCCTTAGCCTCTTTGCCATCATCGTGGGGTTGGCACCAGTATTTACCGGTTGGTTAGCTCCTCATCCGGAGGTCGCTCATGATGCCGGGCAGTGGTTGCGAGTTGCTGCCTTCGCCATTCCGCTGACGTTGATTGCGCAGGCTGGAAATGGTTGGTTGCGCGGTATCCAAAACACCCGCGCGCCGCTGCTATTTGTGCTCTCAGGCCTTGTTCCGGCCGCCATTGTGATTGTGCCGCTGGTCCGCGCCTTCGGTCTCGAGGGCTCTGCGCTGGCCGTTCTCTTCGGCGAATTGATTACCGGCGGACTGTTCCTCCGCAGTCTTTTCAAAGAGTGCTCTAGCCGCAAGCTTTCCATGCGCCCGAATGGCGCCATTATCAAAAGCCAGCTGGTCCTCGGCCGCGATCTCATCGTTCGCTCCTTGTCCTTCCAGGTAGCGTTCCTCTCCGCCGCAGCGGTTGCTGGCCGCGTTGGGCCGACCACGCTCGGTGGGCACCAGGTCATGCTGCAACTGTGGAATCTGATTTCGTTGGTGCTCGACTCGCTAGCGATTGCTGCACAGACGCTCGTCGGTGCAGCGTTGGGCGGTAGCTCCACGGCCGTTGCCCGCTGGACTGGCAAGCGCGTGACGGTCTGGTCAAGCGTCATTGCCCTCGGCCTAGCGGCTGTTTTCGCAGTAGGTAATGCCAGCATCGTCCGCATTTTTACCGACGCAACAGGCGTGATTGACGCAGTCACCGCCGGACCATGGTGGATTCTTGTCGCAATGATTCCTATCGGCGGTGTCGTCTTCGCGCTCGATGGCGTGTTGCTCGGCGCCGGCGACGCAGCCTTCCTCCGTAACGCCACCGTTAGCGCGGTCCTGTGCGGATTCCTCCCACCGGTCTGGCTGGCGCAGGCATTTGGCTGGGGGCTGACCGGCGTGTGGTGCGGTCTCTTGGCCTTCATGATTCTGCGACTAATCTTTGTCGCTACCCGTTTCCGTGGAGAGAAATGGTACGGCATCAGCGCATGAGTGTGCTTGCCGACGTCCAGGAGTATCTGGCCAGGCATTTGCCCGCCGGTAGCCGGCTAGTTATTGACTCCAATGCCGAGCGTCCGTTTAGTGATGCGGAATTGCAGCAGCTCCGTAGCGCTGAGTTGAGGCTGTCTGATAGTGCAGCACCTGTTCGAATCCGTGATTTCACCCGAGGGCGCCTCGCTGCGCATGAGGCGGTGCAACGGCTAGGAGAGCCTGCCCCACATGGGATTGGCATGTCGACCACCGGAGCGCCGCTGTGGCCGCGAGGAGTCGTGGGGTCAATTAGCCATTGCGACGGGGCCGTGGCAGCCGTGTCCGCGAGCGCTGAACAGCTGCAGGGGATTGGCATCGATGTCGAGGTCGAGCAGACTCTAGAGTTAGGAATCATCGAGGCAGTCTTGCGCACTGACGAAGCACGCCTTGACCCGCTGGTGCAATTTAGCGCCAAGGAATCAATGTACAAACTCTGGGAGCCGATAGTCGGGCAGTGGCTGGACTTCGACGAAGTCTCCGTGCAACCGAGGAAGAAACGGATAGCAGCGCGAGGTTTTTCCCGAGGACTCACAGGGGGACCTTTACAGCTAACGTTTCACCGTGAGATTCCCGGCGCCTTCCGCGGAGTAAAGGGCTTCTGGGCTCGCGGTGCAGGCATCGTTGCAACCGCGGTGTGGCTCGAGCAGTCTTAAAATCCTTGAGAGGTAGTCATAGCGTGGCCGGGCGCACCACGAAGACCGTCTTAGCCCGTTTGCCAGATTCTGTGAGTAGCGCCGGAACCTTTCCCGTTGGTGACACCGCCGCATAGACTCCAGGTTTTCCGATCGGCTCCAGCCACTTGCCCTGAGCCAAATCAGCCGCCTGCTGTTCAGTAATTTCGCGGGTATCAAAGCAACGCAGGCAGGCCTCGTCCAGACTCATCGGCAGCAAGGAAGCGGCGCGCTCCGGGACTGGGCGTCGCATCTCCACAATTTCTGGATGGGCGGTGTCGAACTGCTCGGCCTTCGCCGTGAGCTCGTCGATAGTCAACGCCTCATCAATAGTGAAAACGCCGGCGGCAGTACGCCGCAGAGCAGTGAGATGACCACCGACTCTCAGTGCATCCCCCAAGTCACGAGCTAGGGCGCGGATGAAAGTGCCGGCAGAGCAGTCGACCTCCACGTCGATATCGATGCACTCCCCGGGGCGCGAAGGATCGGAGTCGTGGCGGATGTCCAGAACCTCATAGCGGGTGATTGTCACTGGGCGCGCAGGGATATCGACCTTCTCACCACGGCGGATGCGCTCGTAGGCGCGGACACCGTCAATCTTCACCGCTGATACCGCCGCGGGTTTTTGCATGATTGTGCCGGTGAACTTCGCAATTTCCGCTCGAACCATTTCATCAGTCACCGATGCCGCCGAGGATTCGGAGAGCAACTCGCCCTCGGCGTCGTCGGTAAGCGTGGCAGCGCCGAGTCGAATGGTGGCTTGGTAGGACTTCGTGTCGGCGTGGACATGTGGCAGGAAACGGGTGCCGCGGCCGATGCCGAGGACGAGCACACCGGTGGCCATTGGGTCGAGGGTACCGGAGTGGCCGACCTTCTTGGTGCGGAAGATGCGACGGAGTTTGCCCACTACATCGTGGCTTGTCCAGCCTTGGGGCTTGTCGACGATGACAATGCCGGAGTCTGCAATCGGATCGAAGTCGGTCATAGACGCAATCCTATGTTGCGCTATATGCGGTGTGTTAAACGGTGACCAGTTACACTGGCTCTCTGTGGAGATTTGGTATGGCTTGGACAATGCACCCGAAGACCTGGGGGACACGGTCGTAACCATCGGAGTGTTCGATGGTATTCATCTTGGGCATAAGCGCCTGATAGCTGCTGCGGTCAGTGACGCTCGCGCTCGTGGCGTGAAGTCGCTGTTGATGACTTTCGATCCCAATCCCGTAGCGCTGTTTGCCCCGGATAAGGTGCCGCCGGCACTGTCCACCGTGTCCCGTCGCGCCGAGCTGGCAGAAGCGGAGGGAATCGATGCCATGCTTGTCGTGCCTTTCGACAAGAACTTCTCCAGCATCCCCGCAGAAGACTTTGTACGCACCGTTGTCCGCGACAAGCTGAATGCTCAGGCCGTCTTCGTTGGCCAGAACTTCACCTATGGGCAGAAGGCCGCAGGTACCGCCGAGACTATGCCGGAGCACGGCCGTAAGTGTGGGGTCGACGTCACCATCGTCGACCTTCTCGACGTCACTGCCGCGGACTCGACCGAACGTGTTTCGTCGACACGTATTCGCGGTTTGCTTGCCGACGGTGCGGTGTCCGCAGCCGCCTCGTGTCTCGGGTACTTCTACCGTGTCGATGGTGATGTTATTCCAGGTCAGGGGCGTGGGGGAGTGCAGCTGGGCTTTCCGACCGCCAATATTGACTTCGCTGAGGGCCTAGCAATCCCGGCTGATGGTGTCTACGCGGCATGGTTCACGGTTCAGCCGACGGCAGCCCGCCCGGAGCCGGACCCGAAGGGCGATATCGAGTTTGGGGTGCGCTACCCAGCGGCCGTGTCGGTGGGCACTAATGTGACCTTTGGAGACACTGATCGAACGGTCGAGGCCTACGTGATTGACCGTCATGCGGACCTCTACGGCACCGCCGGGCAGGTTGAGTTTGTCGACCGGATTCGCGGAATGGAGAAGTTCGACTCGGTCGAGGAGCTCATTGACCGGATGAGCCAGGACGTGGCAGACACCGAGGCCATTTTGGCTAAGACCGATTAGCTGTTAGAGTAAAACGTCGGCTGTGACTGCGGTCCACAAGCAGTTGCGAGGAACCAGCTGCCAGACGCTGTTTGGTTCCGGAAAAGCCGAGAATGTGGACTGAAAAAACGACCATAATTTGATTCAAGGAGTTAGATTTACATGGCTTTGAACACTGCAGAAAAGGCTGAGATTCTCAAGGAGTTCGGCCTGCACGAGACCGACACCGGTTCCCCGGAGGCTCAGGTTGCACTGCTGACCGCACGTATTCGTCAGCTGACCGAGCACCTGAAGTTCCACAAGCACGATCACCACTCCCGTCGTGGTCTGCTGCTGCTGGTCGGTCGCCGCAAGGGCCTGCTGCAGTACCTGCAGGACAACGATGTTGAGCGCTACCGTAAGCTGATCGAGCGCCTGGGGCTGCGTCGCTAAGGTTCTCCTTAAGGTCCTGTTTGACAGAGCTTCATTGGTGTAAGTTGCTCTGTTAATTCAAGGCTTTTAAGCTTTTTAGACCCGCCGTTTGGGTTTCCATTGGATGGAAGCTCACGGCGGGTCTTTTTTTGATCACTTGTCGTTGTGGTATTCACTCATCGATGCGCTGTAGCGTGGCCACAAGTGAATCCCTCATCGACATGTGGAGGGGCTGATCGAAAGCGTGCGCACAAGTGCCGGGCACCATCGATAAGACACGGTAATTCGTCGATAAGACACGGTAAACCATCGATGAGTCAAGAAAAGTCATCGATAAGTGCCCCCCCCCGCCCCGCAAACTCCTAGAACCCCGCGTAGGTGCAAGAACCCAGATGCAGTGAGAGATCTCCGATCCGTCCAATACAAGAACTTTCCGCGTTAGCTGGTAGAATGCGTGACGCAAACGAAGTTCATTCGATCTTTTACAGGCGACATCGATGATCGCCGCTATTTCTAGGAGTAAGAAACCTATGGCCAACAGCAAGGCTGTTGAATTTTTCTTTGATGAGGATTTCGGTATTACCGAGGCCGTTGCCACCATCGACAATGGTGATTTCGGCACCCGCACCATTCGCTTTGAAACGGGCCAACTGGCTCGTCAGGCCGATGGTTCGGTGACCACCTACTTGGACGAGGAGACCATGCTCCTGTCCACCGTCACCGCTTCCAACCAGCCCCGCGAGGGCTTTGATTTCTTTCCGCTGACCGTCGACGTTGAAGAGCGTATGTACGCCGCGGGCAAGATTCCGGGTTCGTTCTTCCGCCGTGAGGGCCGCCCGTCCACCGACGCCATCCTGGCATGTCGTCTGATTGACCGTCCGCTGCGTCCGACCTTCGTCAAGGGCCTTCGCAACGAGGTACAGGTTGTCGTCACCGTCATGTCCTGGGATCCGAAGGACCGTTATGACGTTGTCGCAATCAACGGCGCGTCAGCTGCAACTCAGCTTTCCGGGCTGCCGGTTTCCGGCGCTGTCGGTGGCGTCCGCATCGCGCTCGTTGCTGATGACAAGCACCCAGAGGGTGCATGGGTCGCTTTCCCGACCGAGGAGCAGCACGAGCAGGCTCTGTTCGAGATGGTCGTCGCTGGCCGTATCGTCACCCGCAAGCGTCGCGGCAAGAACGTCGAAGATGTCGCCATCATGATGGTGGAGGCCGGAGCAGGGGAGACCGTCGTCAAGCGTATTGCTGACGGTGCACCGGCGCCGACCGAGGACATCGTCGCCGCTGGCCTCGAGGCAGCAAAGCCGCACATCAAGGTTCTGTGTGAGGCACAGAAGGGTCTGGCTGAGCGCGCAGCGAAGGAAACGCAGGAGTTCCCGCTGTTCCCGGCATACGGCGATGAGATTTTTAACGCAGTCGAGAAGAAGTCCGCTAAGAAGCTGGCCAAGCTGCTCACCATTCCGGGTAAGCAGGAACGAGATGACGTCACCAATGAGTACATGGAGGACGTCGAGGGGCAGCTGCTGGAGCGCTTCGTATCCGATGATGTCGACGAGCAAGCTGCATCTAAGCAGATTCGCGCTGCATACAACGCAGTGATGAAGCAGATTGTCCGTGAGAAGATTCTCGCTGAGGGCTTCCGCATCGATGGTCGCGGTGTCACCGACATTCGTGACTTGGGCGTTGAGGTCGGCTTGATTCCGCGTGCCCACGGCTCTTCGCTGTTTGAGCGCGGCGAGACCCAGATTCTGGGTGTCACCACTTTGGACATGCTGAAGATGGAGCAGCAGATTGACTCGCTGACTCCTGTTACCTCCAAGCGCTACATCCACCACTACAACTTCCCGCCGTACTCCACCGGCGAGACCGGTCGTGTTGGCTCTCCGAAGCGCCGCGAGATTGGTCACGGGGCACTGGCTGAGCGCGCTTTGCTGCCGGTCGTGCCGTCCCGCGAGGAGTTCCCGTACACCATTCGCCAGGTCTCCGAGGCGCTTGGATCCAATGGTTCGACCTCCATGGGCTCGGTCTGTGCTTCGACTCTGTCGCTGTACAACGCCGGTGTGCCGCTGAAGGCTCCGGTTGCCGGTATCGCCATGGGCCTGGTTTCCGGCGAGGTTGACGGTGAGAACCGCTTCGTCGCACTGACCGATATTCTCGGTGCCGAAGACGCATTCGGTGACATGGACTTCAAGGTCGCTGGTACTGCGGACTTCATTACCGCACTGCAGCTGGACACCAAGCTCGACGGTATTCCGTCGAAGGTTCTGGCCGATGCTCTGTCCCAGGCTCGTGATGCACGTCTGGCCATCCTGTCCACCATGGCTGAGGTCATCGAGTCTCCGGACGAGATGAGTGGTCTCGCTCCGAAGATCACCACCGTTAAGGTTCCGGCTTCGAAGATCGGTGAGCTCATCGGTCCGAAGGGCAAGACCATCAACGGCATCACCGAGGAAACCGGTGCTGATATCTCTATCGAGGACGACGGCACCGTATTTGTCTCGGCAACTTCCGGTAAGGCCGCGGACGCTGCAATCGAGCAGATTAATGCCATTGCTAACCCGCAGCTGCCGAAGGTCGGCGAACGCTACCTGGGCACTGTCGTGAAGACTGTCGCTTTCGGTGCTTTCGTCTCCCTGACTCCGGGCCGTGACGGTCTGATCCACATCTCCAAGCTCGGTGGCGACAAGCGCATCGAGAAGGTCGAGGATGTCATCAACGTCGGCGACAAGATTCAGGTCGAAATCGCTGATATCGACAACCGCGGCAAGATCTCGCTGGTTCCGGTCGAAGACGACTAATGCTTGGCGACGGAGGATGTGCTGTAGGTAGCCTCTGACAACGCGTGTAGCGATGGCGCGGTTAGGTCACAAATTGACCTAACCGCGCTTTTGTTTTGGGTTAATCTCGGGTTTCGAAGGGATTAATTTTCGAACCCACGTGGAAGGTAATTTGCGCATGCAACTTGTCGCGCACGATCATGAATTCATCGACATTGCGGCCGGTGGCTATGTCGCAAGTATTTCCCAGTTCGGTGGTGGACCGAGATCACTGGAGTACTGTGGCCTGCCACTGCTGACTGACTATCCCAAAGGGTTCAATCCACCGTTGTCCGCAGGTACGCTCCTGGCTCCGTGGCCGAACAGGGTCGCTGACGGAGTATTCATCTTTGATGGGGAAGTACATCGGCTAGATATTTCGGAGCCGTCCCGGGCGAATGCTATTCACGGGTTTGTTGCAGATCGCGTTTGGTCTGTGGTCGATTCTGATGACAGCAGCGTCACCTTGGGCGTGGAAGTTGAGCCGCAACCGGGCTGGCCTTGGGAACTCGGTATGACCGTGCGCTGGCAAGTCACGTCTGCAGATGGCCTATCGGCGGAGTTCACAGTGCATAATCGCAGCGATAGGGAGTGCCCGTTTGGTCTGGGCTGGCATCCCTATTTAAGCGCGTTGGGCGCTGACTTCGGCAGTTGCACACTACGGTTGCCCGTTGATAACAACCTGCCACTGGAGCCAATTCGAAACTTGCCCGCCGGCCCAGCGGTGCCAGCCGAGACGGTGGTTCCCAGCCTTCGAGAGGGAGTATCCCTGGATGGACTGTGGCTGGATCACTGCTTCTTTGCTGCCGAGGAGACAGCGGGGAGTGACTCGCCGCGCCGTCGTGAAGCGCATTTGGTTGGGCCAAATGGCAAGGGTGCTGTGCTCTGGGCCGATGATGAATTCCGGTTCTTCCAGGTCTATGTTGCGGACGCCGGACGACGAGAAGGATTTCCTGGGCACGGGAATGCGATTGCGGTGGAGCCAATGACATGTCCGCCGGATGCGCTACGCTCCGGTACCGGTTTGCTGCGAGTTCAGGCTGGAGAGACAACAACTCTTGCCATGGGGCTGCGCGCGGAAACGGGCGGAAAATAGTTTTCCCAGCGCAGAAGAGTGCAGCCCCCTCAATGGAAATCCCGGGCCGGGAGCAAGCCGCCTAGTTTAGGCGGTATTCCCCCCCCCGGTCTTGGGGGGGGCTACTGTAATGCAATCTTCTTCCGCTGCGGCTTGAGCAGCGTGGTGAGGAAGATTAGCACCACGGCAAATCCCGCGGCGGTAAACATCGCAATGCTATAGCCACGAATCAAGTCGTCGGCGGCAGGAGCTGCTGCACCAGTGCCGGACAGGCCAGTGGCAATAACAGCTGACAGCGCCACAAACAGTGCGGTACCGACAGCGCCGGCAACCTGCTGTAGCGTGTTCATGATTGCTGAGCCATCCGGGTAGAGGCGCTTCGGAAGATCACCAAGACCGAATGTGAACAGCGGAGTAAACAGCAGCCCCAGGCCAATCTCAAGGACGATGTGGCAGGCGACAATCCACCATAGCGGAGTCGATGCTGAGATGAAGCCGAGCCCGAAAAGACCGAGGGCAAGGACAATGGAGCCGGGAATTGCCAGTGGGCGCGGACCATAGCTGTCAAAGAGCCGGCCGACAGCCGGTCCCATCAGACCCATAACCAGTGGACCAGGCATCACAATCAAACCAATAGTCTTGACGTCGACACCTCGCAGATTGAGGTAGAGCGGCAAAATGATGATCACACCGAACATCAGCATGAAACCAATGGTCAGAATGATTGTGGACAGCCTAAAGCTCTTTGTGCGGAAGGTTCGAAGATCCAGCAGAGCTCGGTTGTGCGGTGCCAAACGGCGCTGGCGCATGATGAAGAACACCAACAGCACGATGCCGACTGCGCACAGGATTCCGTCGATAAGCGAAAACTCTGCGCCTACGCGGCTCAGCGCGTACACCAGCGGGCCGAATGCGCCGGCACTGAGGAACACCGAGAGGATATCGATGGGCTTCGCGGAGTTTTCCTCAATATTGGGAACGAGGATGACGCCCACTACCAGCACAATTAGGCCGAGCGGCAACATCGTGTCGAAAAGCGCATGCCAATTGTTATTGGCAATCTCCAGAATGAGACCGGAGATGGTCGGTCCGATAGCAGGCGCGACAGCGATGACCACGCTCATTCGTCCCATCATGCGCCCGCGCTCATGCTCCGGTACTACGTTGAGCACCGTGGTCATCAGCAGCGGCAGCAGCACTGCGGTACCGGACGCTTGGACAATGCGTGCGAGCAGAACGATCGCGAAGTTTGGCGCGAAAGCACCGATGAGAGTGCCCACGACGAATAGTCCTTGACTGACCGCGAAAAGAATGCGGAACGGCACTGCCGAAATGAGAAATCCAGTGACCGGAATGACAACTGCCATGGTCAGTAGGAACGATGTTGTCAGCCAGCCTGCGGTAGCTGCGCTGATTCCGAGGTCCGCCTTGACGACGGGAATTGCGACGCTCATGACCGTCTCGTTCAAGATAGCCATGAATGCCGCAGCTAGTAGCACGTAAATGGCCATATAAGCACTTTTGGGCGCATCGGCCTGTGGTGCCTCCGAACTTGGGCTGAGTTCGGAATCTTCAGATTCAGAAACCAATTGAAGTCTCTTTCTATATATCGGTACAGAAATAGGTAATTGTCGAAGATATGGAATCTTAGCGCAACAAAAACCCCGTCGTAAGTCGACAAAAAGGCAAAGCGGACGGGGGCATTGGCACACAAGTTGGCCAACACATTCTAAGGTAAGGGAGAAAGATAAACCCGTTGGGAAAGGACAATAGCTGTGAGCAATATCAAGGTCGGCGTACTTGGCGCCAAGGGCAAGGTAGGGTCCACCATCTGCGAGGCAGTCGAAGCCGCCGACGATTTGGAGCTGGCAGCGGGTCTCGACTCTGGCGATGACCTGAATGAACTTGTCACCGCTGGTGTGCAGACCATTGTTGACTTTACTCAGCCCGACGCTGTGATGGGCAATCTTGAGTTCTGCATTAAGAATGGCATCAACGCCGTCGTGGGTACTACGGGTTTTACCAAGGAGCGCCTCGATCAGGTGCAGCGCTGGCTTGACGACGCCGCCGGTGAGGCCAATGTTCTTATTGCACCGAACTTCGCAATCTCCGCGGTACTGACGATGAAGATGGCGGAGCTAGCCGCTCCGTACTTCGATTCCGCTGAAGTTATCGAAATGCACCACCCTTTTAAGAAGGATGCCCCCTCGGGCACCGCTATCCACACTGCTGAGGCTATTGCTCGTGCTCGCAAGGAAGCCGGCATGGGGGAGCAGCCGGACGCCACTGAGCAAACTCTCGATGGTGCTCGCGGTGCTGAGGTCGAGGGCATTCCGGTGCACGCAGTCCGTATGACCGGTTCGGTGGCTCACGAGACCGTTATCTTTGGTGCAGAAGGGCAGTCGCTCACCATCAAGCAGGACTCCTACTCGCGCACCAGCTTCGTACCAGGCGTTCTGCTGGGTGTGCGCAAGATTGAGGATTTTCCGGGCCTGACTGTGGGACTGGAGCCGTTCCTGGGACTTTAATGGCCGGGAGTTAACTGAAAATGTCTGAAAATGTCACTCTCAAGGCGCAGCTAATCGCCGCGACCAACTTCTTCCCGCCGGAGGACATCGACTTTGATACCGATGCCGATGGTGGGGAAGCATTGATTGAGTTCTCCGGCAGGGCTTGTTATGAAACGTGGGACAAGCCCAATCCACGAACGGCGACGAATAGGGGATATCTGCGACATGTGCTTGAGGTAGGCCACACCTCACTTTTTGAACACGCAAGTGCAAGCATCTATGTTCGTGGGCTGTCGCGCTCGTGTGCACATGAACTCACACGGCACCGCCACTTTTCCTTTTCGCAGTTGTCGCAGCGGTTTGTGCCGGCCAGTTCCAACAATGTTGTGGTTCCTCCCGCAATTGCGGAGGACCCGGATCTGTTGCGAGTTTTCGAAAGCGCGGTTGATCAGTCCCGTTTCGCCTATGGTGAGTTATTAGACGCACTGGAAGAGAAGTGGGCCGACGAGCCCAACGCTATCTTGCGGCGAAAGCAGGCACGCCAGGCAGCCCGGGCGGTTTTGCCCAATGCCACCGAAACTCGAATCGTGGTTACTGGTAATTTCCGGTCTTGGCGCCACTTCATTTCGATGCGTGCGACTGAGCATGCCGATGCTGAAATTCGGGAGTTGGCAGTGGCTTGCCTGCGGGAGCTGCAGCGCTGTGCTCCTGTTGCTTTTGGGGATTTTGAGATTAACACTCTGAAGGATGGGTCGGTCGTCGCGTCGAGTCCTTACGCCTTCGAGGGGTAATCGCACGTACAGTGTGAAGATATAGTCGATTGAGATTTTTAAGAAAAGGTAGTCAACAATGAGCACAGGAATTGCGTCAACTCGCGGTGCTGACATTTTCGGCACCGTCGCCGTAGCTATGGTGACCCCTTTTGATAAGGACGGAAACCTCGATGTCAAGGCGGGTGTGCAGCTCGCTGGTCATCTTGTAGACGGTGGCTGCGATGCACTCATTCTGGCCGGTACTACCGGCGAGTCGCCTACTACGACGGTTGAGGAAAAGCTTGAGCTTCTCCGAGCTGTCCGTGCAGAGATGGGTGACGAGGTTAAGCTCGTGGCCGGTGCCGGCACCAATGACACGGCCGGGTCCATCGAGCTGGCAAAGGCTTCTGTGGAGGCGGGCGCGGATGCGCTGCTCGTCGTCACGCCGTATTACTCCAAGCCGTCCCAGGAGGGGCTGTACCGTCACTTTACGGCAGTGGCTGACGCAACCGAGGCGCCGGTGTGTCTGTATGACATTCCACCGCGTTCGGTTATTCCGATTGAAGTTGATACCATTTACCGGTTGGCGGAGCACCCGAGAATCCAGGCTGTTAAGGACGCCAAGGGGGATTTGGGAGCTGCCGCCGGCATTATCGCTAATACTGATTTGGCGTGGTACTCCGGTGACGATGTGCTGAACCTTCCGTGGCTGTCTATTGGCGCCACCGGGTTTATTTCCGTTATTGGACATGCAGCCCCGCAGCTGCTGGCTGAGGTGCGCTCTTGCTTTGACAAGGGAGACCTTGCTGGTGCGCAGGCTGCCCACGCGAAGATGACTCCGCTGTTTGCCGCTCAGGCTGCACTTGGCGGTGTAAGTTTTGCTAAATCCGCTCTGCGTCTGCAGGGCATTGAGATAGGAGATCCACGCTTGCCGCAAATTGCAGCAAATGACCAGCAGCTTGAGGTGCTTGAAGAAGCTATGCGGAAGGCAGGTGTTCTGTAGTGGCTGAAGGACGCAATCGCGCCCGCAAGGTAACTCGTAAGGCTGGTCCGCCTTCCGAGTCCGACGTGGCTGCAGCAGAGCAGTCCAATAACTCTGCATCCAAGGGTTCCGACAAGGGTGGAGCTAAATCCAACGGCTCGAAGTCCTCGCAGCGTTCCGGTGAGCGTAAGAACTCCGGTAACGCTAAGAAGTCCCAAGGTTCCTCGAATTCTTCCAACCGCGGTTCCCGCGGTGGTCGCGGTGGCCGTGGAGGTAATCGCGGAAATAGTTCGAGGGATGGCCGTGGCGGACGCGGTGGCAACCGTCGTAACGTAGTCCAGTCGATGCAGGGTGCGGACTTGACCCAGCGTCTTCCTGCACCGCCGAAGGCCCCCAAGGACGGCCTGCGCGTGGTTGCACTGGGCGGTATTTCCGAAATCGGTCGCAATATGACCGTGTTGGAGTACAAGAACCGCCTGATCATCGTCGACTGCGGCGTGCTGTTCCCGAGCTCGGATGAGCCGGGTGTTGACCTGATCCTGCCTGACTTCTCCTACATGGAAGACAAGTGGGATCGCGTGGAAGCTCTCGTGGTCACCCACGGTCACGAGGACCACATCGGTGCTATCCCTTGGTTGCTCAAGCAGCGCGCGGACATCCCGATTATTGCTTCTCGCTTTACCCTGGCACTGATTCAGGCCAAGACACAGGAACACCGTCAGCGCCCGAAGGTCATCGAGGTCAACGACACCAGCCACATTCAGCGTGGCCCGTTCGATCTGCGTTTCTTCAATGTCAACCACTCGATTCCGGAGTGCCTTGGCATCGTCATTAAGACCGGAGCCGGCATGGTCGTCCACACCGGTGACGTGAAGATGGATCAGACCCCGCCGGACGGAAAGCCGACTGACCTGCCGGCGCTGAGCCGCTACGGTGATGAGGGAATCGACCTCTTCTTGTGTGAGTCCACCAACGCTACGATTCCGGGCTTCTCGGGATCCGAGGCGGAGCTGGCTCCAACTCTGCGCCGTCTGATTATGGATGCCAAGCAGCGCGTTATCGTCGCGGCCTTCGCATCGAATGTTTACCGCGTGCAGGCGGTCATCGACGCAGCTGTTAAGGCTGGCCGCAAGGTTGCCTTCAACGGTCGCTCTATGATTCGCAACATGCGCATCGCGCAGGAATTGGGGCTGCTGACCGCTCCGGAAAATACCATTGTGGAAATGAACGAGGCCGCTCGCATGGCGCCCCACAAGGTCGTGCTGGTGACTACCGGTACGCAGGGTGAGCCAATGGCTGCGCTGTCTCGCATGGCCCGCCGTGAGCACCGTCAGATCACCGTCCGTGATGGCGACCTGATTATCCTCAGTTCTTCGCTGGTACCCGGTAACGAAGAGGCAGTCTTCGGCGTTATCAACATGCTGGCCCAAATTGGTGCCACGGTTATCACCGGTAAGGATGCGAAGGTTCACACCTCCGGTCACGGCTTTGCCGGCGAGCTGCTGTTCCTCTACAACGCAGCTCGTCCGTCGAACGTCATGCCGATTCACGGTGAGTGGCGCCACCTCCGTGCCAACAAGGAGCTGGCTGTGTCCACTGGCGTGAAGCCAGAGAACGTTGTCCTGGCTCAGAACGGTGTGGTAGTCGACCTCGTTGATGGCCGCGCTCGTGTAGTTGGCCAGGTTCCGGTCGGTAACCTCTACGTCGATGGCGTCACCATGGGTGACGTCGACGCTGACGTGCTGGCAGACCGTGCTGAAATGCGTGAAGGTGGTCTTATCACCGTCACAGCCGTCATTGATAACCGCACTGGCCGCCCGTTGGAGAAGCCACGGGCTCAGGCTCGCGGTTACTCGGACGACGCCAAGGAAGTGCTCGAAACCGTCGAGCAGGTCGTTGACGATACTCTCTTTGACCTGGCTGGCAGTGGCGAGAACAACCCGTACCGTATGGCTCAGGAAGTTCGTCGCCGCACCGAGCGTGTCATTAACCAGAAGTGGCGTCGCAGCCCGATGGTTGTTCCGACAATCGTGCCGATGTCCTCTGAGGCAGCCGAAGAGGTTACCGATGAGGAAATCCAGGAGTCGCGCGAAAGTATCTAAATTTCTAGAGCGTCTTTTAGCGTAAGAGCCCGCATCCACCTAAAGCCGTGTGGATGCGGGCTTCTCCGTGCCTGGTCTAGTCTGGAGCTATGACTTTTGCTGAACGGGAACGTGAAGACCTAGCTAATCTACTGCTCAGCGTCGGCCCCGACGCACCGACCTTGTGCGAGGGCTGGACAACCCGGGATTTGGCCAACCACCTTTACATTCGCGAAAACCGTCTGGATGCCGCTGGCGGGATGTTCGTCAAGGCGCTTTCGGAACGCCTCGTTGCTGTTACCGCTGAGGTCAATCGAATGCCCTACGTCGAAGTGGTGGGGAAGTGGGGCAGTGGTGCTCCGCGATGGAATCCAATGAACTGGGCAGACCGCTATGTCAACACTGCGGAGAACTTCGTTCACCACGAGGACGTCCGTCGTGCCCAGGAAGGTTGGACCGTTCGTCAGCTGCCACCCTCCGGAGTTTCAGACCTGTGGCGCCTGGTCACTACTGCCGGCCGTATGATGTTGCGCGGTTCGACCTCGACCGTGGTGCTAATGCGCGACGACGGGGTTGCGGTGACCCTAATCGACAACAGTGCTAAGGGTGCTCCGGTTGTGACTGTCCGCGGAAGCGTCGGGGAACTGGTGTTGTGGCTCTATGGCCGTGACGAGGTACGCGTCACCATCGACGGCGATGAATCGGGCATCAAGCGCAACAGCCTTTAAGATCACGTTCTCAGTTCTGGACAGTCGTGGCAGCCCGCCTGTTAAACAATGACACGCGTGTGACTAATGTGAAAACGATCCGGTGTTAGCTGTAAGGTTATGGTCATGTCTGCGACCAGCCGAACCAGAACTGACAATCGTCGTGGATCTTCCCGCTCTGCGGAGACAGATGCCACGCGGCGATACCCCGTGCACAGTGCCACGGAGGAATTCGAGCGCACTCCTAGCGCCATGTCGTTCGTGGGCAATAGCTTGGCCAGCGCCTGGACTGAAACTGCCCGCGGCGTGGCCGGTCTTGCCCGTCGGGTAGGCGGTCGCAAAAATAAGCGAGATGAAGAGGAGAATATGTCGCGGCGCGAAAGTGACGCCGATTTTTCGACGAAGCCCCGTAGGAAGCGTCGTAAAGCAGCTAGTGGCTATGACGATGTAATTGAACCGCCGGCACCGGCCTCCGTGCCAGCTGACGAGTTCGACGCAGACTTCGATGAGGGTGGCGAACCGGGATCGAAGGATGGCCTCGCACTACTCGTGCTGGCGTTGGCGATTGTGCTCGCTGGCTCGACATGGTTCCACCTGGCAGGGCCAGTGGGGGAGTTCATTGAAACGGCAGTGCGCACGCTCATTGGTATCGGCGCTTTTGTACTTCCGGTGCTGCTCGGTGTTGTTTCCGTATTAATGATGCTGGATGCTATGCCGCGCCGTGAACGTCTGACACCTACCATCACTGGAGCTTCGCTGATCGTGGTGGGGCTGCTCGCAATTGTGCATATCGGCTCGGGTCGTCCTGCGGACTGGCAGGGGCGACGTGCAGCTGGTGGCGCAATTGGTGGTTATATCGGTTCGCCGCTAGCAGCCGGGTTTACCTCGTGGGTCGCCGTGGTTTTGTTGCTGGGTATCGTTTTTTACGGCGCTCTGGTGCTCTCTGGCGCGACGGTGCGCCAGCTTATCGATGCCACTAAGGAATACTTCAACTTTTCCGAGTGGTCTTCGCGTCGTGCCGGCGACGAGCCGGAATCGGACGATCCCTACGGCAATGTCGATGACATGCTGGAACGTCGTGCGAGCTGGGATTCCGATACCGCATATGCCGATGAGGACTTTGACCAGCCGACGCAGCTAATTGAGCGTCGCCCAAGCCACAGCAGCCGCACGCAACATTCCTCGTCTCGTTCGACCGGTCGCCCTGCTTACCGAGCGTCCCGCCGTGGCGCGGATAGCCGTATATCCGCACCCGAACCCGCGCCTTACGACGAACCGGATACTGACGGTAACCTCTACGATCTTTTGGACGAAGAGCCGCAGAGGAACCGACAGGCTCCGCGACGTGCCCGTCAGGTTGAGGATGTCGACTACGATTCGGCAAAGACCACAGTGTTCGATGTCCGGAATGGGGCACCGCACTCCAATCGAGTTTCCCCAGTGGAGCCGGCGTTTCCGGCAGCTGAGTACGTGGAGGAAGCTCAGTCGGATGCAGTACATCGCGACACCGCTGAGACAGAATCGACTATTCCAGCTGTCGGGGGCACGAACTACCACGCTGTCGACGAGGATTATGACGAGTACTCCGAGTACCCGACGCAGGAGGCTGCTGCAGCTAATAACAGCGAACGGAATTGTGTTTCCGATTCCCGAGCTCCGAAACAGCCCGCTGTTCAACCTGAGGCCGTAGAGCCGGCGAGCGCGCCGCAGGGCGAGTCGTCTGTCGATGATTCGCGGGATGCAGTGTCTGAGGCTACCCGCCGCACAATGGATGCCATTGCCGCTCGTTCTGGTATCGATGCCTCTAAGATTCCGGCCACAACTCCGAAGTCTGAATTGGAAAAGGATGCCGAGGGTACTTCCGGTTCGTCGGCACGCACGCCGGAATCTGACTACCACCTGCCATCGACTAATTTGTTGATTCCAGGTGAGCGTCCCAAGACACGTACGGCGACGAACGACCGCATGATTGAGGCGATTACTGAAGTATTCGCAGAATTCAAGGTCGATGCTGCGGTGACTGGTTTCTCTCGCGGTCCGACGGTGACTCGCTACGAGGTCGAGCTTGGCCCGGGCGTGAAGGTCTCGAAGATCACGAACCTGCAGTCCAACATTGCCTACGCGGTAGCGACCGACAATGTCCGCTTACTGACTCCGATTCCGGGAAAGTCGGCCGTTGGTATCGAGGTGCCGAACAACGACCGTGAGATGGTTCGGCTTGCCGACGTACTCAACGCGCCCAAGACCGTTGCGAACGATGACCCGATGCTGATCGGTCTCGGTAAGGATATTGAGGGCGAGTTTATCTCGCACTCCATCCAGAAAATGCCGCACCTTCTCGTTGCCGGTTCGACCGGTTCGGGTAAGTCCGCGTTCGTAAATTCGATGTTGGTTTCGCTGCTGACTCGTGCGACCCCGGAGGATGTCCGCCTGATTCTGGTGGACCCGAAGATGGTCGAGCTGACTCCATATGAGGGGATTCCTCACCTGATTACGCCAATCATCACTCAGCCGAAGAAGGCCGCGGCGGCTCTGCAGTGGCTGGTTGAAGAGATGGAACAGCGCTACATGGACATGAAGGCCGCCCGCGTCCGTCACATCAAGGACTTCAACCGTAAGGTCAAGTCCGGTGAGATTACGACCCCACTTGGCTCGGAGCGCGAGTACCGTCCGTACCCGTACATTGTCTGTGTCGTTGACGAGTTGGCAGACCTGATGATGACCGCACCCCGCGATATCGAAGATGCGATTGTGCGCATCACGCAAAAGGCCCGTGCTGCCGGTATCCACTTGGTGCTGGCTACGCAGCGTCCGTCTGTGGATGTGGTCACCGGCTTGATTAAGACGAACGTGCCATCGAGACTGGCATTCGCTACCTCGTCGCTCACGGACTCCCGCGTCATTCTTGACCAGGGCGGTGCTGAAAAGCTCATTGGTATGGGCGATGGCCTGTTCATCCCACAGGGTGCAGGCAAGCCGCGACGTCTTCAGGGGGCCTTCGTCACAGACGAAGAGATTCAGGCAGTAGTCGATGCAGCTAAGGCGCAGGCCGAGCCGGATTACACCGAGGGTGTCACGGAGGATAAGAGTGCTGAGGCTGAGCGCAACATTGACCCCGATATCGGAGATGACCTGGAAGATTTGCTTCAGGCAGTCGAGCTGGTGGTCACCGCACAGCACGGATCGACCTCGATGTTGCAGCGCAAGATGCGAGTCGGTTTCGCCAAGGCCGGTCGACTGATGGATCTGATGGAAACTCGCGGAGTGGTTGGACCGTCAGAGGGATCTAAGGCACGTGAGGTGCTGGTCAAACCAGAGGAGCTCGAAACCATTAAGTGGATGATCAAGGGCGCAAACCCGGAGGATGCTCCTAAGGAAGAAGTAAACGTAGTCGACGCTGATCCGAATCAGTCTATGGCGTAGGACGACCCAGCCTTACCGCCGTTTCTGATTGCGTGTATAGTCGGCACACGTGGAGGGGAGTATCCCCGGTAAAAGTGGATGTTTTCCGCTAGCCCGTGACGGTTATCGTCAGCACGGATTGGACGCACAGACTCGTCTTGCGCACATCGAATCCCGGTGCCGTCACTTTTGCCACTATGGCAGAAGCAGGAGAGACCTCCGGTTCATGTTCGCACGACCGGAGGTCTTTTTTTAATATGCATGTCCCCGCATTGGTATGGATTATCACCATTGTGGTCGTCATGGGTTTTATCGCCTTTGACTTCTATGCACACGTTCGCACGCCGCATAACCCAACTATGAAGGAAGCCGGCATCTGGACCGCTTTCTACGTAGTCTTGGCATTAATTTTCGGCGGAATGGTGTGGTTGTTATGGGATCACCACCGAGGCATTGAGTTTCTATCGGGCTATATCACCGAAAAGGCGCTCAGCGTAGACAATCTATTTGTCTTTGCACTCATCATCGGCGCATTCAAGATTCCGCGCCAGTACCAACAAAAGGTTTTGCTGTTCGGTATTGCGATGGCGCTGGTATTCAGAGGCCTGTTCATTTGGGCTGGTGCGGCAGTTATTGCCAAGTGGTCTGACGTTTTCTACCTGTTTGCAATCTTCCTGATTTACACGGCTATCAAGACGGTGTACGACGAAGCCGTCGATAAGCCGGAACCCGATCCGTCGGATATGAAGCTGATTCAATGGCTGCGTCGAATCGTCCCAATTTCGGACCATTACAACAAGGACAAGCTGACCGTTAAGGAAAACGGCAAGCGTTACTTGACTCCACTTGCCATCGCGCTGGTGTCCATCGGTTTTATCGATGTGATGTTTGCGTTTGACTCTATCCCGGCTATCTACGGCCTGACGGATGAGGCATATATCGTCTTTACTGCAAATGCCCTTGCTCTCATGGGGTTGCGACAGATGTACTTCCTGCTCGACGGTCTGCTGGATCGCTTGGTGTACCTGGCTTATGGCCTGGGTGTCATCCTGGCCTTTATTGGTGTGAAGTTGCTGTTGCACGCACTGCATGAAAACAACCTGCCGTTTATCAACAGCGGTGAGAACGTGTCGGTGCCTGAAGTATCGACCTGGGCGTCGCTGGCGGTCATCGTCATCGTTCTGGTGGTGACTGTCCTGGCATCGTGGCTCAAGAGCAAGCGTGATGAAAACATGGGTGCGATTGCCCTTCCGCGTGTTCACCACGATGATGATGGAAGCCGCGATGGCCTCGGCTCTCACGCCTCCTCTACTTCTGTCAGTGAGGGGTCAACGTCGGCCGGAAGCGAAACTAACGGTTCACACACCGGTAAGAACGAGCCTGGGCGTTAATCGAACACGATTGTGAGATAAGGTAACAACTGTGACTGCTCCAAGTGCTGATACAAGCCGTGTTTCCAACTGGAACTTGCCCAATTTCCTGACCGTGCTTCGCATCCTCGGAGTACCGGTGTTCCTGTGGGTACTTCTTCAGGAGGGCGGCGAAGCCACCAATTGGCGCTGGTGGTCGTTTGTCGTATTCGCGCTTCTGATGGCGACTGACAAGTTGGACGGGCACCTCGCACGTAGCCGTAACCTCATTACCGACTTTGGCAAGATTGCCGATCCGATTGCCGATAAGGCTCTAATGCTGGCTGCGCTGATTGGTATGAACATCATCGACATTCTGCCGTGGTGGGTGACTGTCATCATCGTGATTCGCGAAGGTGGCATCACCATCTGGCGTATGTTCGCCCTGCGTCAGGGGCGTGTTGTTCCGGCTTCTCGGGGCGGCAAGATAAAGACGGTCCTGCAGTCTGTAGCAGTGGGGCTCTTCCTGATGCCAGTGGACTGGTTGTTCTGGCCGTCCTGGATTGTGATGGTTGCCGCCATTGTCGTCACCGTCGGTACTGGTATCCAGTACATTGTGGATGCGCGAAAGGTCTCGTAGAGAAATTAAGTGGAGGGTAAAGCTGTGAACACAGTCGAACGCCTCGCCCAGAGCGACGAAAACGCTGACGGTGTCGATGGCGTTTCGCTTCAACTCGTCCAAACGCTTACGGCTCGTGGCGAGACTTTTGCAGCCGCAGAATCACTTACCGCAGGTCTTCTCTGCGCTACAGTTGCCTCCGTACCGGGAGCCTCCGCCGTTCTCCGCGGTGGCGTGGTCACTTACGCCACTGACACGAAGGCGTTGCTTGCCGACGTGCCAAAGGATGCTTTGGCCGCATATGGCCCCGTGTCCGAGTTGACGGCCCGGTATATGGCACTTGGAGTGGCAAATAAAGCAGTGGCGGACTGGGGGATTTCGCTAACTGGCGTTGCTGGTCCAGCGATGCAGGATGGGCACCCAGTAGGTGAAGTCTGGTGTGGTCTGAAACCGCCGGGAGTTTCGTACCTTGATGGGGTAACCGCTGTTAGGTTGCCGGTGAATAAAGAGGGTTCGCGCGCGGAGATTCGTCGTCAAGCAGTGGTATTGGCGTTAGAACTGTTGTTGCAGAATCTCGACGGTGAGTAGAATTTTTGAATATTGGGAACAGGTCGGCCCTCTAAAGCGTTAGAGAGAGTGATGACCAACAATACTGCACTTATGACCATTCGCTACCCAGAGGTAGATAGCGCTGCCGCTTTGGAGGCTTCCATGGACGCCACAGCACCGTCGGCGCGAGTGGCTGTAGCGGAGCAGCCTGGATCGGTTGCAAAGTTAACGGCACAGGATTTGGCGGAACGCGGAGAATCCCGTGAGCCACTCCTGCGAGAGGCACTGGGGGAGACGCTGCGTGATATCCGTTCGCGCAGTGGACAGACGCTTCGTGAGCTTTCTGAAAATGCGGCTATTAGCCCTGGTTATTTGTCTGAGCTTGAGCGTGGACGGAAAGAAGTCTCATCTGAGCTGCTGGCGTCGGTATGCGCGGCGCTTGGTGTGACGGTGTCGGATTTGATGATGGAAGCAGCCACAGCGATGGCCCTGCATTCGGCGAGCCCAGAATTGGCAGCGATGTAGAAAATGGTTGCGGCGGTGGAATTTCATTCCATTGCCCCGGTACTTAGCACCCGAAGACGCTCGGCTTTAGTTAAGATTGGGTGCGCGATAAGCACAGACCTGCTTTGAGGTAGTTGCAATAAGAAAGGTGTATGGGACGCTATGGCTAATCCATTTGTAAAGCTGTGGAATTACTTGATGGCCGCTTTTGATTCCAAGATTGAGGAAAACGCTGATCCGAAGGTGCAGATTCAGCAGGCTATCGAGGATGCTCAGCGGCAGCACCAGGAACTATCGCAGCAGGCAGCGGCGGTGATTGGTAATCAGCGCCAGCTGGAAATGCGCCTTAACCGTCAGCTCGCTGAGATTGAGAAGCTGCAGGGGAACACTCGTCAGGCATTGCAGCTCGCTGACAAGGCTCGTGCTGAGGGGGATACCGCCAAGGCTACGGAGTATGAGAACGCAGCTGAGGCTTTCGCAGCTCAGTTGGTTACTGCTGAGCAGTCGGTAGAAGATTTGAAGGCTCTGCACGATCAGTCGCTGCAGCAGGCAGCTCAGGCTAAGAAGGCCGTCGAGCGTAATTCCATGCAGCTGCAGCAGAAGGTCGCGGAGCGCGCAAAGCTCCTCAGCCAGCTGGAGCAAGCAAAGATGCAGGAGAAGGTCTCTGAGTCCCTGCAGTCGATGAATCAGATTTCTTCGGGGGCTACACCTAATCTGGATCAGGTTCGTGACAAGATTGAACGTCGTTACGCTAACGCTCTTGGTCAGGCTGAGCTGGCTCAGAACTCGGTTCAGGGGCGTATGGCTGAGGTAGAGGCCGCAGGCGTTCAGCTTGCTGGGCACTCTCGCCTGGAGCAAATCCGCGCAGAAATGAACGGTGGCAACGAGCTCTCTGGTGGCGCGGCTCAGAAGTCCATCGAGGGAAGCGCTGCCTCCAACGTTGACCCTGCTGTTGCTGAGCGCATGCGCCAGCTGCGTGAGGGCAATTAATTCTCCTACTCACCTTCGCCACGTGCGATTAGCGAATCGCCCATTGCCTTCGAGCGATTAATGGTTCGGATGACCACAGGTACGCCGAAGGCAATGATTGAGCCGGTAGCCCCTCGGGCTTTTCGAGCCTCCAGTACCTCGGCAGCGGCCATAACCTGAAGCGGAATCATACGCAGCGTCAGCGATAGTGCGAGCGCGATGGTGTCGACTGGTAGGCCGAAACGGGCGAACGGCTGCATCGCAGCGGTCAAAGTATCCATGATGTCGCTGACGCGGGTCGTCAGCGTTAGCAATATTGCCGCTGCGATTGTGGCGAGAAGTGCGAGGAAGGTCGTCAGCGCTTGCTCACCTCCGGCGCGCCACCACAGGAGAAGCGAAAGCAGCGCCAAAATGACTACGGCTCCACGGAGCTGTCGGAAAGCAACCATGGGTGGCACCTTGGCCACCGCATAAGCGAGGGTGACAATTGCCAGGGCAATCGCCCCGCCTAGCCAGGTATCCACGAGAATCCCGGTGAGCAATAAAAATGCGATGACAATGATGAGTTTGGGGGCCGTCGGGAGCCTGTGCACAGGGGACTTATGGTTTAGGTAAAGCCCTAACGGGACATCGGCTGGATGAATCATGAGCGGCCTTCTTCCGCACGAGTCATATCGCTGACGTATCGGTCAATAACTTCCTTCGGCGCACCGTCGTCGACGATTTCTCCTGCGCTTACACGGATAACTCGGTCGAAGTCCATAAGAAAATCCAGATCATGAGTGACCACGATAATTTGCTGCTCAAGCTGGGCGAAAATATTCCGAATGTGGAGACGATTGCGCAAGTCGAGGAGCGTAGTGGGCTCATCGGCAATAATGGTCGTGGGATTAAGAATTAACACTGCCGCCAGCGCCAGTAGCTGTTTTTGTCCACCCGAGAGCAAGTGTGGCGAGGCGTCAGAATGATTGGCGAGCCCAAATCGCTCAAGAGCTTCCTGCACCAGCTGGTTGCGCTCATCCTTTGGCAGTTTTCGCTTGCGTAGTGAAAAGGCAATGTCCTCTGCGACTGTCGGCATCACAATTTGGTTATCCGCATCAGAAAAGATGAAGCCGACATTCTTGCGAATTGCCTTTGCCTGCTTTGCGACATTCATGCCCTCATACGTGACCGTGCCACCAGTGACCGGGCCCAGGCCGTTAATGAGTCGCACCAGCGTGGACTTACCGCCACCGTTTTCGCCGATAATGCCAATGCGGTTCTCTGTGAGAGTTAGCGTGGTCGGCTTCAGTATCTGGCGTCCCGAATAGGTTGCGGACGCGCGGTCAAAAGCGATGGTGGGCATAGTGCGACTCGAGACCCTTTCTAATTCTGTGGGGTTAATTGCCCGAGGTGGCTGCTTCCTTAACCAAACGACTTTGCTTACGGTTGGCAGCGTCGGGAAGCAAATCAGGGAAAGCCTGCAGTACGGCAGTAGCAATAAGCGCGGCTACGACAACCTTTGCCACGTCGCCTGGGATAAACGGGACGTTGGTAATCAGTGCGTCGGTGAAGCTAAGTCCCATACGCCAAGTCAATCCGACAGATCCGAAGAAGTACTGTAGTAGAACTCCGACGAGGCCTGCGCCGATGAAGACGCTGATTCGTGAAACCTTCGCCCGTGGTGCTTGCTGGGCAATCGCGCCGATTGCGAAACCGGCAATTAAATAGCCGACAATGTAACCCACGGTAGGGCCGGGGAGTGCGGCGAGAAGTGGTTTCCAGCCCGCCATGTTTGGAACACCCACGAGACCAACAGCCAGGAACAGGGTAGTGGCGAGGCCGCCACGTTTGAATCCGAGAATCATCCCGGCCAGTGCGATGCCCATGTTCTGTAGCACGATTGGCACGCCGAGGCCGCCAACGGGAATGGCAATGCCGCCGAGCACGATGATCAGTGCTGCGAAAGCAGCGATAAGAGTGAGGTCATACACCTTGGAATTATTCACAGCTCTCATCTTAAACCCCTGGGTTGAGCACTGTTCAGGCAGGGGACCGGGGATTTGTTTATGCAAAAAGGCGGCCAGGTAGGTATCAGTGACAGGTATCTTGTACGTTGGTCTCATGCGATTGGCCGATTTTCACAACTTCGTCAACCACGAATTTGGGCCTCAGCACGGCCCGTGGCTGTTGCATTCCCACGTACTGATGGAATATGGAAAAACTCCCGCGGAATTGCTCGAAGACGGGGTCGAACCTCGGGATATCTGGTGGGCGCTGTGTAGGGAACACGATATTCCCGAAGACCGCTGGTACGGTCCTGACGAATAGGTTCCGGCGTAGACGACGGTGAATGCTTGCCGACGGCTCTTGCGTGTCGTTGCCATTCGAACAGGGTTTCGCATATTATCGAAAGTGCTGATGAAGTCAATCCGTCTGATTCGGTATAACTTCCGGGTGTAACCGGCAGTAGAGGTGTCGCGGACCAATTTGGAACCGGAACGGCTCGTTTCGCGCCTAATTAAGTGTGAGCGAAGTTTCTGTTTTGGATGAAAATCGGGACACACATTCTCTGAGTACGGCTCCAGAACCCGATACCGTACGCGACAATGACCGCGACAATGACAATGAGGAAGAACAACGAACTATGGCTCGTAAGAAGGCTGCGGCTTCGAACCAGGGCAATGATCGCCTGAAGGCGCTCGATGTAGCTCTGGCGAATATTGAGAAGGACTTTGGTAAGGGTGCAGTTATGCGCCTGGGGGACGACAATCGTCCTCCAATTCAGGTTATTCCCTCCGGCAATATCGCTATCGACGTGGCCTTGGGCCTGGGCGGGTTCCCGCGTGGTCGTATCGTAGAAATCTATGGTCCAGAATCCTCAGGTAAGACCACAGTCGCACTGCATGCTATTGCAGAGGCGCAGCGGCAGGGCGGTATTGCCGCATTTATTGATGCGGAGCATGCGCTGGATCCGGTTTATGCGCGCAAGCTTGGAGTAGATACGGACAACCTTCTGGTATCCCAACCAGATACCGGTGAGCAGGCACTTGAGATTACAGATATGCTGGTGCGTTCCGGTGCTATTGACATCATCGTGGTTGACTCGGTAGCCGCGTTGACTCCGAAGGCTGAAATCGACGGTGAAATGGGCGATTCCCACGTTGGTCTGCAGGCGCGGTTGATGAGTCAGGCGCTGCGAAAGATGACTGGTGCGCTGTCCCACACCGGCACCACTGCCATCTTCATTAACCAGCTGCGTGAAAAGATTGGCGTCATGTTCGGCTCTCCTGAGACCACCACGGGTGGTAAAGCACTGAAGTTCTACGCTTCCGTTCGCTGTGACGTACGCCGAATTCAGACGTTGAAGGACGGCCAGGATGCGGTGGGTAACCGCACGCGCTTGAAGGTAGTCAAGAACAAGGTGTCGCCGCCGTTCAAGCAGGCAGAGTTTGACATCATCTACGGCGAGGGCATTTCGCGTGAGGGCTCGTTGATTGACATGGGCGTTGATAACGGCATTGTCAAGAAGTCCGGTTCGTGGTTTACCTACGAGGGCGATCAGTTGGGTCAGGGCAAGGAAAAGGCTCGTATGCACCTGCGCGAGAATCCAGAAATTGCCCAGGAAATCGAAGTCAAGATCAAGAAGAAGCTCGGTGTCGGGGAATTCGCGGAGGTCGAGGACGAGACCGATATCGATGCCCCTGTCGATGTCGTGCCGGACATCGACTTCGATGATTTGGAAGACTAGCTAGCTCGAGGCGTAGTGCCGCGACACACGAAAAGTGAGGACCGTGGAGGATCGTAACGGCCGCGATGTGCGGGAGACTATCGAAAAGCTTGCTCAGCAAATTGCGGAAGCTGACGGTAGTTCGCTCTACGATGCGGGTCGTGAGGAATCCAAGGCCCCGATTCGTGCTAAGGCACTGCGCTTGCTCGATCAGCGAATGCGTTCCCGCAAGGAACTCGTAGAAAGGCTCGAGGCAGTCGAGGAGTTTCCAACCTCGATGATTGAAGAAGTCGTTGATGACCTGACCCGAAGTGGATTGGTTAACGACGAGCTTTTCGCATCCGAATGGGTGCGGCAGCGCTTTGCCAGTCGTGGCAAGTCGAAGATGGTTTTGAACCGGGAGCTGCAGAAAAAGGGCATTGATGCTTCGCTTCGTGCAGATGCGTTGGAGCAGATTACGCACAACGCGGAAGAAGAAGTCGCCCGGAAGCTAGCGGCGAAGAAAGCGGCCACTATTAAAACAGTGGCGCCTGACTTCAACTCCAAGCAAAAGGATTTACGCAAAGTCGTCGGTGTGCTGGCGCGGCGCGGTTTCCCCTCTGAATTGTCCATGAGCATTGCTCGGGATCAGTTAGAAGAGCGATACCGAGAACTTGAAGAGGACACAGATTAGCGCCGGTGCCACCACACGCCGGATTAGCACGCCGGCTGCGGACCGGTCAGGTTTAAAGGGATCGCTGATTGGGGAAATGGGCCATAAACAGCTAACCTAAACTGCCGTGACTACCCCTTCTTTGAACTCTCAGCAGCAGTCTTCGCCTCGCACATATGAGGTACGTACGTTCGGTTGTCAGATGAACGTCCATGACTCGGAACGACTGTCTGGCTTGCTGGAAGAAAACGGTTATGTAGCGGCTGCAGAAGGCGAGAATCCTGATCTGGTCGTTTTCAACACCTGTGCCGTTCGAGAGAATGCGGACAATCGCCTTTATGGCACGTTGGGACAGCTCAAACCAGTCAAGGATGCTCACCCAGGCATGCAGATTGCCGTCGGTGGCTGCTTGGCCCAGAAGGATAAGGACGTCGTCGTAAAGAAGGCCCCATGGGTGGACGTCGTCTTCGGTACACATAACTTGGGTTCGTTGCCAGCACTGTTGGAACGCGCCGCCCATAATGACCGGGCTGAAGTCGAGATTAAGGATGCTCTGGAAGAATTTCCCTCGGTGCTGCCGGCCAAGCGCGAATCCACTTACGCAGGTTGGGTGAGTATCTCCGTAGGCTGCAATAACACGTGCACCTTCTGCATCGTCCCCAGTTTGCGTGGTAAGGAACGCGATCGTCGTCCAGGCGAGATTCTCGCTGAGGTGCAGGCACTCGTGGAGCAGGGCGTTACTGACGTCACCCTCCTCGGTCAGAATGTCAACGCCTATGGCGTTAACTTCGCCGACCCTGACATGGAACGCGACCGCTCGGCTTTTTCCAAGTTGCTGCGCGCCTGCGGCCAGATTGAAGGGTTGGAACGTGTGCGCTTTACGTCTCCGCACCCAGCTGAGTTCACCGATGATGTCATCGACGCCATGGCGGAGACACCGAACGTGGTTCATCAGTTGCACATGCCACTACAGTCCGGTTCTGACCGAGTGCTGAAAGACATGCGCCGTTCCTACCGCACCAAGAAATTCCTGGGAATTCTGGAGAAGGTTAGGGAAAAAATGCCGGATGCGGCCATTACCACTGACATCATTGTCGGCTTCCCAGGCGAGACTGAAGAGGACTTCCAGCAAACTCTCGACGTGGTGGAAAAGGCTCGCTTTAGCTCGGCTTTCACCTTCCAATACTCGCCTCGCCCGGGAACTCCGGCGGCGACCATGACTGATCAGGTTCCACCAGAGGTTGTGAAGGAACGCTATGGCCGTCTGTTAGCGCTTCAAGAGCGCATTTCCGAGGAAGAAAACGCCAAGCTAGTCGGTAGGGAAGTAGAGCTGCTGGTCAGCCAGTCCGATGGCCGTAAAAATGCGGAGACTCATCGCATGTCAGGTCGGAGTCGGGATGGCCGCCTGGTGCACTTCAGCCCGTCGGAAAGCGAACCAGGCGTCGTCGACCGCAAGATTCGCCCAGGTGATTACGTGACAGTGCGTGTGACCGACTCCGCACCGCACTTCCTCATTGCTGACTCCGGTGTGCTCACACACCGCCGCACTAAGGCGGGGGATAATGTAGAGGTCGGTCAGACTCCGACGACCGCTCCGATTGGAGTTGGTCTGGGCTTGCCAAAAATTGGACGCCCGGAGAAAACGAGTGTAAGTGAGGGATGCGGCTGTGAGTAGTGACAAGGCTTCGCCGGAAAGTGATATGGAATCCACTAGCGAGCAGTCGGTGGAATCCGCGCAGGCGTTGCGGATTCAGGAGCGCAAGGCCGCTGGCGAGCTGGATCTCGGCCGTGCGGTGATTCCGATGATGGTTGCCGTCATCGGCCTCATTACGAGTTTCTTCCTTCCGCACTCTGGCGTCGTTTTGGGCTTTGATGTGTTGCTGGATACGGATGTTGCGCATCAGTACTTCACGACTCGACCGGAGCGAATTTACTCCATTCTCGTGGTGGTAGGTGTCTTGCTAGCTATTGCCACGCTGATTACGCGGACGACGATTCTCGCATTTGTCACCTGGTTTTTTGCCTGTATTCAGATGGTCTACTCAGTCTTCGCTGGCTGGATGCGTCAGTCTCGTCCACAGGAACTGGCCGGCGAGGGTATTTCCTTCGGCCTGATGCTCGGTATTTTCTGCAGTTTTCTACTGGCCATCTCCGTGACTTTCATCGCTTTCCGACGTAGTAAGGAGCAGCTCGCAATCGCGACGAAACGTCGCAAGCACGCTGACACCGATCCGGTACTGCGCGCGCAGCAGGTTTACCTGCGGGCGGGCCTGACACCGAATACGACTACGGATGTTGAGGTCGTCGACGACCGCCGTGAACGTGCTCGCCGACGCAATCGCGGCCAGCAGGGCAGTAGTACGGACAATGTCTCTCAGCAGACCGGCGAACAGGACGAACAGGTCAGCGACGAGTAGTGAGACTTTTTCACTAGCGCAGTAAGTAAAGGGGCTCTCTTCCACTCCGGAAGAGAGCCCCTTTTCGTTTAACCATCGACGCGTTGCCAGCGCCCAGCTGAGCCAGATTCGGTTGAGGAAGCCGGAGAGCGAGAACCTGCTTCCCGACGCAAAACTAGCTTCTGTTAGAGCTCCTTGAGAGTCTCCGCGGCCTGCTCTGCCCACTGTCGCCACTGTTCGGCCTGCTCCCGAGCCTTGGCTGCCTGAGAAGTCTTGCCCTTCGCCTCGAGTTCGGCGGCCTTCTGCTCAAACTCCGCTGCGCGGTCGGCGAACTGCTGGACGCGAGCCTGTGCTTCGGGGTCGGTACGGCGCCACTGCGAATCGGCAGCATCGGAGACGCGCTTTTCCAGTGCGCCAATGCGGTTTTCATACTCACGCACACGACCACGCGGCACAAAGCCGATGGCCTCCCATTTCTCCTGCAACTGACGCAGTTCGTTGCGAGCGTGATCGAGGCCCTTGGACGGATCAATGCGGTCTTCGTATTCAGCCAGCAGTGCGTCCTTGGCCGCAGCGTTTTCCTCGAACTCCCTGTCTCGAGCTTCGTTGACCGCGTTGCGAGCACCAAAGAACTCATCCTGGGCGGCCTTGAACTGCGCCCACAGCTTGTCATCGACCTCGCGTGGGGCTCGACCAGCGGCCTTCCACTCAGCCATCAGGTCACGGAAGGCAGCAGCGGTGCCACCCCAATCAGTGGAGGTCTTCAGGGCCTCAGCTCGCTCAATGATGTCCTCCTTAACGCGGCGAGCAGCCGCACGGTTGCGGTCCAGTTCCGCAAAATGGGCACCGCGGCGGCGGTTGAAAGAATCACGCGCGCGAGAGTAACGGCGCCAGAGTTGATCATCAGTTTTGCGGTCGATGCCGCGAATCTGCTTCCACTCCGTGAGAATCTCGCGGATACGGTCGCCGGCGACCTTCCACTCGGTGGAGTTCTCTGCGAGCTCCTCGGCCTCTGCGGCGAGCTCTTCCTTACGTGCGATGGCGTTCTTACGGCGCTCTGCCTTGTCGTGAGCGACTTTCTCCTCTGCGACGTGGGAGGTGGCAATGACCTCTGCAAGGCGCTTATCCAGCGCATCGATATCGCCGAGAACCGTGGCGGTGGCAAGGCTCTCACGCAGTTCAACTGCGTTGTGAGAAATGGTCTTTGCCTCCTGCGGGTGGGAGACTACACGAGATTCCAGTAGCTCGACCTCGGTGGCCAGATCCTCGTAGCGCTTGCCGTAGTGGGCATAACCCTCTTCTACGGTGCCAGCCTGCCAGGAACCAATATTGCGCTCGCCGGCGCTGGTGACCAGCCAAACAGTGCCGTCTTGATCAATGCGGCCAAACTTCTTTGGATCATTGTGGACGGCATGTGCCACAGCGGCCGACCCCGCAGGCGCTGGAGTAGCTCCAGGGGCCTTACGATGAGCCGGCATTGCGCCTGGTCGAGGTCCCGGACGTGGACCCGGGCGTGGACCTGGCTTAGGGGAATTGCTGGTACCGGTCATAGTGGGTAAACCTCTTCCAATCTTCATGCAGAACTGCCGCGCGACACGGCTGCCATCAAACACTTACGGTATGTGCTCGAGTATCCCAAAAATTTTGGCACAGCGCGCGTAACACCGCCGGAATAAGGCATCGACTAGCCCCTCACGGTAGCGTTGAGGACGTGAATTCGCGTTTGCCTCGGCTTGTTATCGTTCCGCGTGCGCTTCTCATCGTCGAGGAGCTGGGTGGTTTTGCGCCCACCGCCACGGAATTGCGCCGTCATGCCCGTGAAACGGTCGCGACGCTGTGGAGACATGACGAACCCGGGGAGCCCGGCGCGGTCGCTATTATCACTGGCAGGATGCAAGCGAAGTCCCCGCACCAGACCAGCGCACCCGGCAGTTTTTCTCCGTATGGGGTTGATGTCACGGTGTCAGGCGGAACCGAATTACCTGAGCTGCTGGGACGCTGGCTTATCGAAGACTACGCGCGACGGAATTCTGAAGGACCCACTGGCCGCGTCATTCAGGCAACGTGCTTCGACTCTATCGCTGAGGCAATCGCTGCCGGTCACACGCGCCTGCTTGTGCTTGTCGACGGCGCATTCGGCCTTGCGGACGATTCCCCGGTCGGCGTAATTGAAGGTGCAGCGGAGGTTGATGCGCTGTGCAGTCTGATTGCTGGTCAGGACTGCTCAAGCATTAACGTGGAAAATATTGTGTTTCCAGCTCCCGGCGCGTACGCGGCCGAGTTATGGCAGCAGCTGAGTAAAGCTGCTGAAAGCTGGAAGGGGTCTGGAATGACCGTCGTAAAGCGTTCTTACTATGACGGGGCGCCTTATGGAATCGGCTACCACGTGGCCAGCTGGCGGTGTGTTGCGAAGTAAGAGCGCGCGTTTTTAGTTTTTGTGCAGGAGTGTGAACTGGGTAGTGACGGCTTTCGAGAGTGAGAGCTTGCCGGTGCCGATTGCGGTGGTAGGGCCGACGGCGTCGGGAAAGTCGGATTTGGGGCTGGTACTTGCGGAGCAGCTTGGCGGTGAGGTCGTCAATGTTGATTCGATGCAGCTCTATCAAGGAATGGATATCGGAACAGCGAAGCTGTCGGTGGACCAGCGGCGGGGGATTCCGCACCACCAACTCGATGTGCTGAACGTGACGCAGCCGGCGAGTGTGGCGACGTATCAACGTGAGGCGGTCGCGGATGTTGAGGCCATTCGCGCGCGGGGGAAAGTCCCCATCCTTGTCGGCGGGTCGATGATGTATGTGCAGGCGTTGGTGGACGACTGGCAGTTCCCACCTACGGACCCTGAAGTACGTACGAAGTGGGAGACAGTGCAGGACGAGATCGGTCCGGCGGCGTTGCATGATCGGCTGGCAGAGATTGATCCGGATGCGGCGGCAATTATTGAGACCAATGACCCGCGGCGCACCGTCCGCGCCCTGGAGGTCATCGAGCTCACGGGCAAACCTTTTGCAGCGTCGAAGCCGTCGATTGATAAGCCACCGTGGTGGAACACTCGCATATTGGGGTTGCGCACGCAGGCGGAATGGCTAAATCCGCGGATTGAACAGCGTACGCGGGGCATGTTTGCCGCTGGCCTGGTGGAAGAAACTGAGAGTTTGATTGCGCAAGGGTTGCGCGAAGGTGTGACCGCTAGTCGCGCGATCGGCTATGCGCAGGTGTTGGACTACTTCGATGGGGTTTACGACCTGGATACGGCTTGTGAACGCACGATTACTGGTACGCGCAGGTATGTGCGACGTCAGCGCTCCTGGTTCAACCGTGATCATCGGATCATGTGGCTAGACGCTGCCGGTGACGTGCCGGGACAGGCGTTTTCCGCACTTGGTCTGTAAGAGATTCGGACCTCCCGCTAGCATCAAGGGCATGGTTTCATTTGCCAAAGGCCACGGTACGCAAAACGATTTCTTGATTTTTCCAGATGATTTGGTGTCGATTGATTTGACCGAATCACTGGTCGCAGCAGTGTGCGATCGACAGCGAGGTCTTGGCGCTGACGGCGTCCTGCGGGTTGCCCGTGCGGGGAAACTCGTCGATGCCGGTGTTTTGGCGGCATTGCCGGAGGGCGTTAAAGCCGACGATTGGTTTATGGACTACCGCAATAGTGACGGTTCTATTGCCGAGATGTGCGGGAATGGTGTCCGCGTCTTTGCACACTATATTGCCGCGATTCACAGCCCGGACAGTGTCGTCGACGGAGCTTTGCGGGTGGGCACTCGAGCAGGGCTGCGCGCTGTTTCGATTGATGAGCACAGCCGCAGGCACGCGGTCGTTGGGGTGGATATGGGCCAGCCGGAAGTCCTCGGCCTCGCTACTGCGTTCATTGGTTCGGGCAACAATGCCCAGAAATTCGCCGGGATTGGTGTCGACGTGGGAAATCCGCATTTGGCCTGCGTCATGCCTGGCCTAAATGCCGCCGCTCTGGCGGAGCTGGAATTGGAAGCGGCGGGTAGTGTCGCGAAGCCAGTGCGTGCCGACGAAGCCATGTTCCCGAACGGCCTCAATGTGGAAATTGTCACCCCGCTGGATGCCTGTGATTCGGTGTCCATGCGAGTAATTGAACGTGGAGTTGGTGAGACCCGCTCGTGTGGCACCGGTACGGTTGCGGCAGCTATTGCCGCGCTGGCCGATGCCGGCCGGACTGAGGGGGTTGTGACAGTCAAGGTGCCCGGCGGTGTGGTGACTGTGGATGTCCACAAGGCCAGCAATGCGGATGGGGACTTCTCGGCGACCTTGACCGGGCCGAGCGTGATTCACACGCTCGGCGATATTGAGCTGGAAGCCCTGTGACTGGTAGCTAGTGCAGCAGGAGCCCTAGCGGGGTAGTGGAAGCGGTGGGGAGTTAGCGGACTAGTGTCCGCCGCAGCCACCGTCGCCACAACCACAGCCGCCATCGCCACAGCCGCCTCCGCAACCTTGAGGCGGAATGATCTCACCGGTCAGTGAGAAAGTGCCGGAGACGACCATACCTGGCTGGGGAGCTTCGTCGCCGCCGGGGACAAGTACGTCCATGGGGGTCGGAAGAGCAAGGTTGAGCACCCAGAACTTCTTGCCGGTCAGCTCATTGACATGCTTGCGGGAGTTATTGATAACACCAGCCAGTTTGACGGTTGTGCTAGGCGATGCCTTGCCGACCTGATCTCCGACAATTGCCTTAGCACCTTCGAAGTCCAATGTTGTCGGGGTTGCCCCAGTGCGCTTTTCGTACTCCTCAGCGGATGCGTCGAGGGTGAAATCAGTTGCCAGAGCTGATAGCGCGACATGCTCAAAAGTCTGAGTTCCGGCATCAACAATCATTGGCCCCTGTGACAGCAGGCAGGTAGCGACCTCGATGACCTTGTCAAAGTTATCCGAGGAGGGATCATCCTCGACGATTTCCACGAGCGCCAAGACATCGTCCACGCTGGATACATGGGCAGTGACGGTCGGGCTGCCCGCGAAGCCGGCGTAGGTAGAAAATGGTTCAACACCCAGGATGTGCAGACGCGCACCAGAGGAATCTTCGAAACGGACCAGCTGGCCACCGCGGACCTCGCCGATGACCGACAGATTGTCACTGGCAATCGCGGCTTCCATCGCGTCTCGCCAGCTGGGGTAGTCCATGCCAATGCTTCGCAAGTCAGTAGTCATACTTTTCGATGATACTTCCCATATCTTCATCTGCGAACTAACGAATCGCACGTGAGCACATTGTGCTCTGGGGTACCTAGAACCATTCCTCCACGCCGCGGCAACTATTCGGATGGGACTAACAATTCTGCCACGCTAAATAGGCAAATATTAAGTGTGGCATAAATAACTTTCCTTAGGTGTGCCCGGTTTATTCCATTTAGGCATGCCTAAGAGTAAGCTCATCTCCGTAAACACGATTTGCTTAGCTTAATTCTTATCTATATAAGCGAGGTTTCTCATGCTCGGATTGCGGTCTCGAAAACAGTCGGATGACATTCAGTCGCTTGCCGACGTCCCGGTGGGGGTAACCGTCACTCTGGGAGCGTCGCATGTGGATGAGCGCCTGTGCCGCAGGCTTTCGCAACTGGGGCTTCGCCCTGGAATGAGTGTCACTGTGGGACGGAGCACCAGCGGCGGTGGGCGAATCGTCCATGCTGGCGCAACGCGCTACGCCATCGATGCCAGCACGCTGCACAAGATGTCCGTCGTGGGTTAGGTCCCCTACATCTCTTTTCTCACCTCCCTCCTGAAAGTAAACAATGACAACACCTACGGATTCCTCAACGCGAAAATTCGCATCCACGCCCAGCTGCCATGCATGCAGTGGCGGAGCACCAGCAAAGGATGGTGCACCTGTTGTCGCAGTAGTCGGCGCACCGAACTCCGGTAAGTCAACACTGTTCAATAGTTTGACTGGTGCGAAAGCGCAGATGGGCAATTGGCCTGGTACGACCGTAGAGGTCAGCCGCGGCGCGTGGAAGACCGATGCCGCTGAGTACGATGTCATCGATTTCCCGGGTGCCTACTCGCTGGATGCCATGAGTCCGGACGAAGAGCTCACTCGCGAGATGCTCATCGAGAAACCGGAAGAAGAACGCCCGGATCTCGTCGTTGTCGTTGTCGACGCCACGGCACTGGGCCGTGGTCTCTACATGGCCGCGGAATTGGCGGAACAGCCCCAGCGCATCGTTCTGGCTCTGACCAAACTAGATGTTGCCAAGGCCAAGGGCATCGATGTGAATCCGGACGCATTGCAGTCAGCTATGGGGATGCCGGTGGTGGCGCTGGATCCCCGTCGTAAAGCGGGAATGGCGCGGTTGGCCGACGCGGTAGCAGCGGCTCTGGACGGATGTAGTTCGGTGTCGTCACCGATTCGCCAGGTCGATGGTGAATCGATTGAACGCCTGGACGACGCACGCTTTGCCGCGATTGATGCGGCGGTTGCGGCATCTACGGGCGGGGTGGAAGATCGCCAGACTTTCTCCGACCGCATTGATAACGTGGTTCTTCACCCGGTGCTCGGACCGATTGTGTTCCTGGCAGTTATGTGGGCAGTCTTCCAAATCACGACGACGGTAGCAGCACCGTTGCAGGACGGTTTGGAAACCCTTATTACCGGTAATTTCGCAGATTTGGTTACTCGTGGATTAGAAGCGGTGGGATGGGACCATCCGATTGTCACCGGGCTGCTTGTAAACGGCATCATCGGTGGTGTCGGCATGGTGCTGACCTTCGTTCCGCTGATGGCACTCATGTTCCTGTGCCTCGCAGTACTCGAGGATTCAGGGTATATGGCGCGTGCAGCCGTGGTGGCTGACCGTGTCATGCGTGCAATTGGTCTTCCGGGTAAGGCATTTATTCCGCTGATTGTTGGCTTTGGTTGTAACGTGCCAGCGATTTCGGCAACACGTGTGCTGAGTAATCCGCGCCACCGCATTTTGACGGCACTACTGGTTCCGTTTACCTCCTGCTCGGCGCGTCTAACCGTGTATGTCATGTTGGGTGCGGTGTTCTTCCCGGAACACGCGGGCACAGTCGTCTTCGCTATGTACGTGATCTCGATTCTGCTGATCGTTCTGACCGGCCTTGCACTGCGTAAGACCTTGTGGCGCACCATGCCGTCGGAACCGCTGGTCATTGACCTGCCAACCTACCAGCTTCCGACCGCACGGCTGGCACTATCTGTGATGTGGATGCGTCTGAAGGGCTTCCTGCAGACCGCTAGTGGAATCATCGTCAGCACCGTCATCGTCGTATGGCTTCTGATGTCTATCCCGGTTGTCTCCGGGCACTCCTTTGCCGATGAAGACCTGGCACCGCAGGACTCCGCATACGGTGCAGTCAGCGAAACTATTGCTCCTGTGTTTAACCCGGCAGGTTTCGGTACATGGTCTCTGACAGGTCCGTTGGTGACGGGCTTTGTGGCCAAGGAAGCCGTCATTTCTACCTGGGCACAGACCTATGCAGTGGAGGACGTCACCGACTCCGATTCGAGCGAACAGGCCTCCAGCCCGCTCGCGGAGAATATTCGACGTGACTTTGACAATGCATCCGATGGACATGGATTGGCAGCAGTCTGGGCCTACATGATCTTCCTGCTGGCTTACACACCGTGCGTGGCTACGCTCGCGGCACAACGTCGAGAGATCGGCGTGAAGTGGACGGGCTTCGGTTTGCTAGCGCAGCTGGTCGTTGCATGGGCACTGGCCGTGATTGTTTTCCAAGGGTTGAAGCTGTTCCTGTAAAGCCTCGTTGATTCCTAGTAGCTTCGGCAAAGCTACTAAGTCACACTTGCGAACTAGAAATCAGATCCAACAAGAATCGCGATACGGAAAGGAGCTATCGCCGTGGGACTCTTTAGAGCCAGGAAGAATACGACGGTTACTCGTCGGCCTTCAGAAGCCGTTCAGGATGCAATTGCGCAGGGCATTAGCTCCCGACGCAAGATTTGCGAAATCACCGGATTGCAGCGAGCAACGGTAGACCTCATCCTTGACCGCATGGAACACACCGGCCAACTGCGCCGGGAATCCCTCGGTGGCATGTGCCCAGGCGGAGGTTGTTCCAACTGCGGAATGTCCGACAGCGGTACGTGTACTGGTGGTAGTTCTAAGAGTGGTCCGGTCGCACTGGTTCTGACACGCAGGCCACCTTCTGCAGCCTAAGTCTTGAGCTTCGGCTCGGTATTCTCCGCACACAATGCGGAGAATTTGGCTTGTCATGCGACAATAGCAGCTAGTATGACGAATTTTTCCAACAACTTTGATGAGGTCAGCGACGAAACGTCGCAGCAAGCTCGCACCTCGCACGAGATGGACGATTTTTTCATCGACGCTAACGATGCTGGCGAAAACGCCGATAGTGCCTCCGGGGATGCGTTCGCAACGGACGTCGGCACGCAAAGGGAACCTACCGTCGGTGATTTGGATCTGGAGGCGCGTTCCTCTCTGCGCCGGCTGACCAGGTCAGTAGCACATACTGAGTCTGAAGAAGTGATGGTCGAGTACCGTCAGCTCCGACTGGAACGCGTGGTGCTGCTCGGTGTCTGGACATCCGGGACCCTTCAGGAAGCTGAAGTGGCGATGGAGGAGCTCGCCGCACTGGCAGAGACTGCAGGTTCGGAAGTTTTAGAGATGGTGCTGCAGCGCCGCGATAAGCCGGACCCTGGTACTTACGTGGGATCCGGCAAGCTCAACGAGCTTCGCGATATTGTCGCCTCTACCGGCGCAGATACAGTTATTTGCGACGGTGAACTGTCTCCCGGTCAATTGGTGGCGCTGGAGGATCGCCTTGACGCCAAGGTTATTGACCGCACCATGCTGATTCTGGATATCTTTGCTCAGCACGCGAAGTCCAAGGAGGGCAAGGCGCAGGTCTCGCTGGCACAAATGCAGTACCTGTACACGCGTCTGCGCGGCTGGGGCGGCAACCTATCGCGTCAGGCTGGTGGTCGCGCGGGCTCCAACGGCGGCGTGGGTCTGCGTGGTCCGGGTGAAACTAAGATCGAAACCGATCGTCAGCGCCTACGCCAAGATATGGCGCGAATCCGCAAGGAATTAGCTGGCATGAAGACTGCGCGTGAGATTAAACGCGCACGTCGTAAGGCTGGACACCTGCCGCGCGTGGCAATTGTCGGCTACACCAACGCGGGTAAATCTTCGTTGCTCAACGCACTGACAGGCGCTGGTGTGCTGGTGGAAGACGCGCTGTTTGCAACGCTGGATCCGACGACTCGTCGCACCAAGCTTCGCGACGGTCGCACGGTGATTATGACCGATACGGTCGGATTTGTTCGCCACTTGCCGACGCAGCTCATTGAAGCTTTTCGCTCGACCTTGGAAGAGGTGCTCGAAGCCGACGTCATCATGCACGTCGTAGACTCCTCTGACCCATTCCCGCTGGAGCAGATTAAGGCTGTCAACAAAGTCATCAACGAAATCGCGGAGGAAGAAAAGGCCGAGATTCCGCCCGAGCTGTTGGTAGTCAACAAGGTGGACAAGGCCGATGGCATTACCCTGGCGCAACTGCGCCACCAGCTCGATGATGCGGTCTTTGTCTCTGCGCGAACGGGTGAGGGGATTGGTGAACTGGAGACCCGACTCGAGCTTGCTCTCAATGAGTTGGAGTCTCACGTCCATATGTTGATTCCCTATGACAAGGGCAATATTGTCTCCATGCTCCACGAAGATGCGACCGTGCTGTCGGAGACATGGACAGAGCAAGGCACCCAGATGGATGTGCGTTTGCCCACTAGCCTCGCGGATGAACTGTCGGCATACCGCATCGAACCTGCAGCGGATCCTCACTTCACGGCGGATGCGAATGAGGATAGTAGCAACGACGCCTAGTCGGAAAAGGGAGAGCGGAGTTGGAATAGGGAGAGCGACAAAGAGCTCCGGCAGTCCTGGGTTTAATGCGGTATCCGTGGCGTGATCTGCGGTGGGCATCCACTAGCATTACAACCATGAATTCTACTTCTGACGCGGAGACCCAACAGGGAACCTCCGCAAATCCGCCTGCTGAAAACGCCGAACGTGGCCGTCTTTTCGGTTGGGATATTCACGGTGACGGTCGAAAGATTGCACCGGGAGCCGTGGTGGCTCCCAACGAACGCCTCGATTGGCCTCGTACAATTGGCATTGGCGCACAGCACGTCATTGCCATGTTTGGTGCAACTCTTCTGGTGCCGCTGTTGACTGGTTTCCCAGTCAATACCACACTGCTGTTCTCGGGTATCGGCACGATTGTCTTCCTGCTAATCACCCGAAACCGCTTGCCCTCTTACCTGGGCTCGTCGTTTGCCTTCATCGCACCACTGACCGCGACACAGGCGCAGGGTATTGGTGTTCAGCTCGGTGTCGTGCTCTGCGCCGGCATCGCGCTCATGCTCGTTGGCTGCGTTGTAAAGTTCGCCGGCAAGCGTGTCCTCGATGCAGTGATGCCACCTGCAGTAACCGGTGCCATCGTCGCTCTCATCGGACTTAACCTGGCGCCTGCCGCCACGGAGAACTTCGCCACTCAGCCGTTGGTCGCATTTGTCACGATGGCATCCATTGTCTTCGCAACCGTCGCTGGCCGCGGTATGGTCAGCCGTCTGGGTGTCCTTATCGGCGTACTAATCGGCTGGGTCTTCGCCGCTGCCACTGGAAATCTCTCGCCCGAGGCTACAGAAACTGTCGGCAATGCCGCCTGGATTGGTCTGCCCGCATTCCACGCGCCGGAGTTCCACTTCAATGCGATGCTGATTGGTCTGCCCGTCATCGTAGTACTCATCGCAGAGAATGTCGGTCACGTCAAGGCTGTTGCTGCCATGACCGGCCGAAACCTCGATGACATCGCTGGCGATGCTCTTATTGCAGACGGTCTAGCCACCACCATCGCCGGTTCAGCTGGTGGTTCTGGTACCACTACCTACGCTGAAAATATCGGTGTTATGGCCGCTACCCGTGTCTATTCGACCGCAGCTTACTGGGTGGCAGCTTTCACCGCCATTGCACTGGCTTTCATTCCAAAGTTCGGCGCACTCATCTTGACCATTCCTACCGGCGTGCTCGGTGGGGCAACGATGGTGCTCTACGGCCTGATCGGTTTGCTCGGTGTGCGCATCTGGATGGACGAAAAGGTCGACTTCAACAACCCGGTTAATCTCACCGCTGCCGCCACCGCGCTGATTGCGGGTATCGGCAACCTCACCCTCGACATTGGTTCGCTGACGCTGGAGGGCATTGCTTGGGGTTCGGTCGGCATTATTATCGGCTATCCAATTTTGAACTGGCTCTACAACCGCATCGGTGAGAACCGCTCGTAGGCTACCCGTCCAGGGCAGAATCTCGCACGAATGCTTAACGACGGAACCACGTGACCGTTGCCACGATGTTTCGTCGTTAAGCTCTTTTGCTTTTTAATCGCTCAGATCTTGGGCGATGAGTTCGGCGATTTTCTCTACCGCAACCGCGTTGCTACTGGTCACAGTGACTTCATCGCCGAATTCGGCACCGAGTGCCATGAGCATCAACGAGGATGAAGCATCGGCCGGTTCGTTGTCGGGCTCGTCTGAGTCAAGGAGCTCGACCAGAATTTCTTCCTGAAAACGGGAGGCACGCTCAGCGATGACCGTTGCAGGGCGGGCATGAATACCCACCTTGGAGCCGACGTGGACATGTTGAGTAACCATGCGAGCGGCATCCTGCCTTTCTGATTCTCGATTTCCTCGATGCCATTTCTGAGCTTAATAGGTTGCCCGGATGGGTTGGGGAATGTTTGCTGAAAATCGTAGAAATGCTCGTTGGGATAAACCAGCCGGTGCGGTAAAAACTACGCTTCCGCTGAAATGTTTGCTTCTAGGTTTTGATTATCGGTGCTGACTTGCCGCGGCCACAGGCTTTTAGCTGCCACAACGAGAATTGCTGCCACTATGCTGCCCAAGACGATTGCAGCAAGCCATGCGACAGGGTTGTCGATTGCAAACAGCACAAAAATACCTCCGTGCGGAACACGTGTGGCCGCAGCCAAAGCCATTGAGGTGCCACCGGTGACGGCACCGCCAATCACAATCGACGGAATCACACGTAGCGGATCTGCGGCGGCGAAGGGAATCACTCCCTCTGAAATGAAGGCCGCACCGAGCACCCAGCCCGCTTTGCCGTTTTGACGCTCCGCCGAACTGAACAGCTTTGGTCGGAGCACAACTGCCAGAGATGTAGCCAATGGAGGTACCATGCCCGCCGCCATCACAGCGGCCATGACCTTCCATGATGCGGGATCTGCTGAGGCGATGTTTGCGACGGCAAAAAGATAAGCAGCCTTGTTGATCATTCCGCCCATATCCACGCACATCATTGCGCCGAGAAGACCACCGAACAGGAACGCCGCCGTCGTATCCAGTGATTGCAGCCACTGCTGCAGAGCCGTCATCAGCCACGCCAGCGGCATCCCGAGCAGCAGGTACATGGTGAGCCCAACGGCCATAGCTCCGAGCATAGGAATCACGACAACCGGCATCAGCGGTCGCAGCCAGTCCGGGACTTTCATCCTCAACAGTAGGGCTACAACTAGTCCCGCCAGGATGCCTGTCACCAGGCCCCCAAGGAAGCCGGCGCCAACCGTGACCGCGATGGCACCGCCAATAAAGCCTGGTGCAATGCCGGCTCTGCCAGCCATGCCAAAGGCGATATAAGCACTCATTACAGCCACAATGACCTGCATGCCGTGGTTGCCAATGGCAAAAAGCGCCGAGCCCAGATACAGCCACAGCCCACTACGATCTATTAGCACGGTGCCGAGATCTTTTGTCGGCACAGCAATCGGGGCATCGAGTCCGATAATCTCCGGCAGCCGCAAATCCCTAGTCACGGCGTCAGCTACTACACCAACCTGATGACCGCCGACGAGGAATCCCAGCGCAATCAACAACCCCGATGCGGCCACGAACGGCACCATATAGCTGACACCGGTCATAATGGCATCACGAACCCAGTGTCCGAAGGCTTTGTCACCGCCTAACGATGATTTATGTGCCCCCACCTTCGTAGTTGCTTGTACCCTCTCAGATGAAGGGTCCGCGCCTGTAGTACCGGTTTGCGGACCGGCCTCCTTGTCGTGGTCATCCTTAGGTTGCGGCGCCTTTCGGTCGTAGGCGCGAACCCGTGATTGTTCTGCTTTTGCCTTCGCTTGTTCAATAACCGCAGTAGGTTCATTGACTGCCTTACGAATTGGCACTTTGACCTGTGGTTTATCGCTGAAGCGCTTAAGCCCCGTAACCCCAATATCGGCTGCGATTACTAGCACGTCGGCCCGGGCAATTGCCTCTGCGGGGGCTTCCTGGGTTCCTGCCGAGCCCTGCGTCTCTACAGTTAGTGTGACATCAGACATGCTTTCTGCCGCGCCAGTAAGCGCTTCGGCTGCCAAATAAGTGTGAGCGATGCCCGTGGGGCAGGCTGTGATGGCGACGATATTGGTCTTCGTCGGAGGTTTTTTCGCTTTCCGACGCGGCGCTTTGGTGATGTGCTCGCTAATGATCCGGGCGGCCTCTTCATCGCTTTCAGCTCCGCGAAGAGCTGCGCGAAACCCCTTATCGCGAAGTGCCTTTGCGAGTGCGGCCAGAATGTCGACGTGGACATCGCTGTTAGTAGATGGGACACCGATGAAAAAGAGCAGGTCCGCCGGCCCGTCTGGTGTGGTGAATTCCGTAGCGCTGGTTAAGCGGGCAAACATCAGGGTCGGCTTCGACCAATCCTCATGGCGGCAGTGGGGGATGGCTATCCCGCCCGGCAGACCTGTCGGGGCCTTCTCTTCGCGTTCGAGGGCTGCTGCGACGATACCGTTGCAGTTGGTGGCGCGGCTGGTCTCTACAGCTTTAGCGATGAGGTAGTTAAGGATCCTCTCCTTTTGCGGACCGACATCTAGGTCAAGGAACACTGTCGACTCATCGGCTAAGTCTGATGCAATAGCGGAAAAATCTGCCGAAGAAGACATGGTTTTCTAATGCTCCTTATCTAGGCATCGAAAAGCTAAGCGTCGAGCTGCCATAACCGGCCGGCCTCGGGGTGCACCTGTTCTGGATAGGGGATGGTCGTACCGGGAAGACTGGTTGCCGCCGCCCCATAAGCTACGGCGGTGGTTAGTGCATCTTGGTAGCTATCACCGCGTTCGCGGGACATAACGTAGCCGGCCAAAGCACAGTCTCCAGCACCGACCGTCGACTGAGCGACTATCGAGGGGGAGGTAGCAGCGAAACAACCGCCTGACTTCACTGAAAGCACCGCTCCTGCTTCGCCGAGAGTGGCCAGGACTTCGGATACGCCAAGCTCGTTCAGCGCACGAGCAGCCTGCGCTACGGGAAGATAGTTCCCTTCGGCTGCAGCGGCCTCAAGTTCTTCGCCGTCCTGATTAATGATTTGACCAAGTTCGTAGGCGTTCGGCTTCATCAAAAAAGGTCGCACCTTTGGAAATGCGCGAACGACCTCAGTCAGTGGGCCGTCGCTCGTATCCATAGCAACACGAATATTCGGGTTGACCGAATACACCGCCTCGGTGCATTGAACGTAAAAATCCCTGGGGACACCAGGGGGCAATGAACCTGCGAAAACTACCCACGTGGCGTGTTTAGCATGGTGGATAAGTTTCTCCAGGACACGCCTACGGTGCGCTTTCGTCAATGTCATGCCAGGGGAATTGAGCTTGGTGGTCGTCCCATCTGGCTCTGCGAGTGTGAGATTAACGCGGGCTTCGTTAGTCGTGTTGATGGCTTCATGAGGTATGCCAGAGACTTCCAACAGGCGCGTGAATTTTCCGGAGTCCGATGCCGGGTAGAGCGCGAGCGTCTTTTCTCCGGCGTAGTGCAACGCCTTGGACACATTAATTCCCTTGCCACCAGCCATGTCCTCAGCCATTGGTAGACGGAACACGCCACCTCGCTTGAGCTCCGTATCGAGTCGAGCAAGTCGATCGATTGACGGATTTACAGTCAAGGTCAGGATCATGAAGCAACCACAACCTCGACACCTTGCTCCCTGAGGTCATTGACGAACTGTTCCGGGGCAGAGGAATCTGTAATCACGACGTCGATATCTTCCAATGCTGCAAAGCTGACGAGGAAGTCGCGGCCAAGTTTCGTCGAGTCCGCCATAACGATGACCTTGCGCGCATTCGTAATCATCGCGCGCTTTACCGCCGCTTCCTGTGGATCAGCAGTAGAAAGACCGTGGTCAATTGTCAAGGCATTAGAACCAATGAAAGCGACATCGGCACGCATAACCGCGAGAGTGCGGAGTGCCGTATCGCCAGCAACCGCCTGAGTAATGACGCGAACTTGGCCGCCAAGGAGTTGAAGCTCAATGCGGTTCGATCCTGCGAGTGTGATGGCGTTGGGAAGAGAGTTTGTGACAACCGACCAACGGCGGTTATCAGGGGAGTGGACCATCAGCTCTGCAAGAGCCTCGGTGGTAGTTCCAGCATCGAGAAAAATTCCACCACCAGAGTCAGGCAGAAAATCCGCAGCACAGCGGGCAATAGAGAGCTTCGCGTCCTTTTGCGCGTTCTTTCGAGCGGCAACTGAAAACTCAACAGTCTGAAAAGAACGAGTAGCCACAGCGCCACCGTGTACGCGGTGAACTGCGCCCTCTGCATCCAACTGAGCTAGGTCACGGCGAATCGTCTCTGCTGTGACATCGAAAGCTTCCGCAAGATCAGCGACCGTCACGCGCCCTTCGACTGCTGTCAAAGACGCAATCTTCCGGCGGCGTTCCTCTGCGTACATTCCCCGCTCCTTAGCTGTTAAGAAATCTCAGCTTTACTATCTGTTCCCAGTATGCCCGTTTATGTCTGTTTCGGGCAACGAAAATGTGGGAAATTAGAGGCTGCGTAGGACGCTGACAATCTTGCCGAGGATCTTGGCGTGCTCCGCGGGGAGTGGGTCAAAGGCGCGATTATGGGGCATGAGCCACTTGCCAGCAGCGTCTTCGTGCCATTCCTTGACTGTTGCTTCATCTTCAAACAGGGCTGCAACAAAATCTCCCTGTTCGACCACGTCTTGGGAACGGACTACCACCCAGTCTCCGTCAAGAATGCCCGCGTCAACCATGGAATCACCCACGACCTTGAGCAGGTATAGCTGACCAGAGCCCGTAATCTCCATCGGAAGTGCCATGTGACTTTCCACATGCTGCTCCGCCAAAATAGGGTTGCCAGCCGCAATCTGTCCAACGATAGGAACGAAGATTGGCTCTGGCATGTCCTCTGGCATCTCGGGAGTTTGGGTGGTGCCAGTAGCCTTTGGCCCAGGCTTTACCGGAGTGAAAGTGCCAGCGGAGGACTTCGAATCCCTTACGTTTACCGCGCGGGGTTTGTGTGGGTCGCGGCGAAGAAAGCCCTTCTTCTCCAACTCCTTGAGTTGGTATGCCACCGACGAGGTGGAATTCAAGCCCACAGCATCCCCAATTTCTCGAATGCTCGGTGGGTATCCGCGAAGTACGACGGCATCCGAAATGACGTCAAGAATCCGACGCTGCCGATCGGTGAGTGTTTTAGGGTTCGCTTTCTTCTTTTGAGCCATGGAACATCCCTTCTCAAACTCTTTCGAATGAATCATAACTCAAAACTGTTCGAATCGTCGAGCATCGAACACCGTGCGTCTTTAAACTCTTTGGAAAAGATGTACATTATCCGTGCTCGGAGGCGGTGCCGATGTCGAAAATCGAAAATAAATCCGGATAGCAGTAGACAACGTTCGAACATGGTGTTATAAATCAAACATGACAAGTTACTCGAACAGTCGTTTGATGAAAAGGTCTAGACGGATTCTCCGCATCCGCCCTTGGACATAGTCTCCACAGCGTCGGGAAACGGTCGTACAACTCTTATTCTCTCCAGGCCGGCAACGGTGGGAGAGTCAACGTTGGAAAGGGAGAAAACATGATGTCTACGGTTTCAACCGCACTAGGTGTTAGCAGCACATCTGATATTGACTTTTCTCAAGTTTCTGAGCGCTCTGCTCGGACGACACGGAAAGCCCCGTTGGTGTGGGGTGAACGTAGTGCGTCTTGCACACAGCACATCGTTCGGCCCGGTCAGCGTGCACGTATTGCAGAGCGCAATCGAAATGGGGCTTCATCGGCGCGAATGCGGAGGGACAGGTCGCGGCCCAGTCATGTCTCGGTCAACTACGGGCGTCCGTCTCTATCCGTTAGCAGGGCGCAGCAGTCCAATCGTAGTGATGTATCCGCAGGCACTAACCTGACTCGCCTGATGGCGGTATGGGCTCTAGGGCTTGGTGCTTTCTTCGGAATTGTCGGCAGCATGGTCTTTGAACAAGGGCAAAATGAGGCAGTCGAAAGCACCTTTACGTCCACGTACGCTTCGTACTCCGCACAATAATCATTCCGGTTTCCTGCGTTGGGGTGGGACGTAGACTGGAGACTGTGTATTGCCAGTTTTGTCATCATGATCAGACACGAGTCTTGGACTCACGGTTAATAGATAACGGTATGGGGATTCGTCGCCGGAGAGAATGCCTCAATTGCGGTAAACGTTTTTCTACGATTGAACGCTCGCAGCTGATGGTCGTTAAACGGGATGGAATCCCTGAGGAGTTCAACCGTGAAAAGGTCATCCAGGGTGTTCGACGTGCGTGCCAGGGGCGCGAAGTATCAGAGTCTCAGCTGAAGAAACTTGCACAAAAAGTGGAGGAGAGCCTCCGCGAGAAAGGCACGCCCCGGGTGGACTCAAACGATATTGGCCTTGCCATCCTTGAGCCGCTCAAAGAACTGGACGAAGTTGGCTATCTCCGCTTCGCTTCGGTGTACAAGTCCTTTTCCTCCGCGGACGATTTCGCGCAAGAGATTGCCAGCATGCGGAAGGGGAAAGGGCCGCAGGCTAATGGCAACGAGGTAAAAAAGAACTAACGCAGCTTATCCACACGTTTCTTTACTCGAGTCAGGGATACGCTCTGGGCGGTACCCAAGCGTTGTGCGAAAAGGCTGACACGCAGTTCTTGGATGAGCCACTGAATATCCCGTACCTCCGCGGAATTCGAACGTGCCTTAGGTAGCTGCTGAAGCTTTGCCGCCAAGTATTCGCGGGCCTCAGTCACCTCATCCTCACGTTCAGCATCACGGTCCGGGTCACGGTTCATTTCCTCAAGCCGAATCTCCATCGCTTGGAGATAACGTGGCAAATGTCGTAGGTGCTGCCAACCGTGCCTTGCCACAGCGCCCTTAGGGAACATGAACTCCAGCTGGCGACGCATATCGTCAATGGCATCGCCTTCCCACTTGTTTAGCTGATTCACCACCGAGACATAACGAGGCATTGCCTGGGCAACGCCGACGACCAATTGGCGCACCTCTGAGGCGACTCCAGAACGAACGTGTTCGAGTAGTTTGTCGAATTCCTTCGGATCGCGGACCGGGCCACCGGCAGCCATCATACGGTCGCGAATCACTGCGACACGGCAGTCCTCGACAAGCCCATCGGCGCCCCCATGTGGCCATGCGTCCACGCCAACACGTTGCTGGAGTGGAAGCCCCTTAGTCATTTGTGCACCATTTACTGGGCAATCCCGCAACAACATTGTCAAATTTGTGGTCGCCAACGTCGCCTCAGCCTGAGCCTTAGTTGGTTTGACCTCAATGGCCACGCCATCCTTGGTGGTCACCAGCGTCGGATACATCGTGACGGACTGACCGTCGACAGTACTTTTGACCGTTTCTGAGACGGCGCCCAAGTTCTCTGAAGTCCACTTTTTCACAGCTTCGCGAGCTGCAGACTTCGAACGTTTCGACACAGCAGTTGAGACCGTCGAGGCATGCTTATCTCGAAGCGCAGCAAGATCCCGGCTCTGATCGACGATCTTTCCATGGCGGTCAACCACTGCGTAGTTAAAGCGCAAGTGTGCTGGTAGCTTCGAAGGGGCAAAGTCTGCACCATTGATGCCCGAGCCTCCGAGTCGTCGTAAAGCATCGGCAAAAACATCGACGAAGCGGCCTGAGTACGGAGTCATCGTCTCCAGCGCGCGGCGTGCGAAATCCGGGGCGGGGACAACGGACTTCCGCAGCGCCTTCGGCAGAGTGCGAATGTAGGCTTCCGCGAGCTCAGCGCGAAGACCTGGCACCTGCCAGTCGAAGCCATCTTCACGCAGACCTGCAAGAAGAGGCACGGGGACACGGAGAGTCACACCGTCATCAGGGGCGCCCGGTTCGAATTTATAGGACAGAGAGAAATCGACCGAGCCCTGCTGCCACATTTCGGGGAAGGCGTTGTCATCGATGTCGCCGGCTTCGGGGTTGAGCAGCTTATTGGGATCAAAGTCCAGTAGATTCGGCTGCTTGGGCTTAGTTTTCTTCCACCAGCGGTCAAAATTGGCGGCCGTGGTGATAGAGGCGGGCAGCTTGGAGTCGTAGAACGCGTAGAGCACGTCGTCATCGACGACAATGCCGCGGGAACGTTGCTTCTCCTCGATCTTCTCGGCTTCGGCAAGTTTGTCTTGATTGTTCTTAAAGAACTCGTGATGTGTGTTCCATTCGCCGTCGACAAGCGCAGAGCGAATGAAGATCGAGCGGGCGGCGTCGGCATCGACTCGGTGATAAGGCACCAGGCGATCAACCACCACAGGCACGCCGTAGAGCGTCGACTTCTGGTAAGCCATCGCTGCACCGCGCTTAGTAGACCAGTGAGGCTCCGAGTACTGGTGCTTGAGCAGATGAGGGGCTACCTTCTCTACCCACTGCGGCTGAATCGTGCCGACGTTGCGCGCAAAAGTGCGCGAGGTCTCGACGATTTCCGCAGCCATCACCCAGCGAGGCGGCTTCTTTGCCAACGCGGACGAGGGGTGAATGAGGAACTTAGTGTTGCGGGTGCCAGTAAATTCCTTGCCCTCGCCCTCGCGCGTACCAATCATCGATAACAGACCCGGTAACAGCGACTTTGCCACCTCGTCGGGATTGTCGACACCACTGGTTGAGCTGCGGGCGGAAAGATGCCAGCCCAGCTCAGCCGTTGCCTGGTGGAGCTGACGCACCAAGTCCTGCCACTCGCGAACGCGCAGATAGTGGAGGTACTCGCGCTTGCACATCTTGCGGAATTGGTTACCGCTAAGCTCGCGGCGCTTTTCCTCCAGGTATTCCCAGAGCTTCAGCAGGGAGTTGAAGTCGCTGGTGGTGTCCTTAAAACGGGCATGTAGCTGATCTGCCTGAGCCTGGAACTCCAGCGGGCGTTCGCGAACATCCTGCAGAGACAAAGCGGCGACAATGACGGTTACAGCCCCGAGGGTAGTGTTCTCATACCCTTCGACCAGCATGCGGGCAAGACGCGGGTCGACTGGGATACGGGCAATCTGTCGGCCGATGTCCGTCAGCTCGGGGGCGTCAGACCCCGGCGTAGTGGTAATAGCCTGAAGTTCTGTGAGCAGGTTAATGCCATCGCGGATTGCCTTGTGCTCTGGTGGCTGGACAAAGGGGAAGTCCTGAATCGCGCCAAGCCGCAGTGAAATCATTTGCAGTACAACCGAAGCGAGATTGGTGCGCAGAATCTCCGGATCCGTAAACTCGGGACGCGAGAGAAAATCCTCTTCGCTGTAGAGACGAATCGCCACACCATCGGCTACACGACCACAGCGTCCAGAGCGCTGATTCGCGGATGCCTGGCTGATGTCTTCGACTGGCAGGCGCTGCACCTTCGTGCGGGTGGAGTAGCGCGAAATGCGCGCGGTACCAGTATCGACGACATACTCGATACCAGGTACCGTCAGCGACGTTTCCGCAATGTTGGTCGCCAGCACAATGCGACGCCCGGAATGCGGAGTGAAGATCCTATGCTGCTCTGCATTAGATAGCCGACCGAATAGTGGAACGGCTTCTACACCTTTCCAGTGTTTGCCCTCGATGGCTTCGGCAGCTTCTCGGATCTCTCGCTCACCCGAAAAGAACACCAGGATATCGCCGTCGCCAAGCCGCATCAGCTCTTCACACGCAGCGATAACACCATCGATCTGCTCAATGGCGACTTCCTTTTCCTGCCCATTCTTCGCAACAACGGTCCGCACCAGCGGGCGATAGCGGATTTCCACCGGGTAGGTGCGCCCCGACACCTCGATGATGGGCGCAGGGTGCTTGTCGTCAGGCGCGAAATGACGAGCGAACCGTTCCGGATCAATCGTCGCGGAAGTGATAATGATTTTCAGATCTGGACGCTGCGGCAGAATATGCTTTAAATATCCCAGCAGGAAGTCAATGTTGAGGCTGCGCTCGTGCGCCTCATCGATGATGATGGTGTCGTACTCACGCAACAGTCGGTCGCGGCCAATTTCGGCCAGCAGGATACCGTCGGTCATCAGTTTGATGCAGGTATCTTTGCCCACGCGGTCATCAAAACGCACTGCATAACCGACGTGCTGTCCAATCTTTTCGCCCAGCTCATGGGCGATGCGCTCCGCGACGGAACGCGCCGCAATACGACGTGGCTGAGTGTGACCAATCTTGCCTCGGACGCCGCGTCCCAGTTCGAGGCATATCTTCGGGATCTGCGTAGTCTTACCAGAGCCAGTCTCACCAGCAATAATGACGACCTGGTTGTTTTCAATTGCCTCTGCAATGTCGTCGCGGCGCGCGGACACCGGCAACTGAGCAGGGTAGGTGATGCCAGGAATCGCTTTACGACGATATTCCAACCGCTCCAGCGCAAAGTTGAGGTCTGCAGAGATTGCAGACAGCGCCTTCGGCGCGGATGCTCGCTTTAGCCGGCGTCGGAAGGACTGGGCCTCCCGAATCGGCAATTGATCAGCGAGCTGGTAGAGCTCCTTTTTACGCGTGTCCTTAGCAGGTTTGCCAGAGCGCTGTGGCCTGGCGGAATTGCGGCGGCCGGAGTGGCGGTTTCCCGACTGGGCACGTGGAGCTGGTTTATCAGAACGGCTAGGAGTACTCATGGTTGCCTACTAGATTAGCCGCGTCTGGGGAGACAACCCACATCTGTGCTGATTAAGAGGTGCTCGAGATAGTCCGATGGCCGCAGGGAGCGTCCTACTTTGCCGCCGCTAGCTCTTCGGCAACTTCCTTGCAGTCCTCGCGCCCACAGTGCTGTGTCTCGGTGTGCTCCCAGCAATCATCGCAAATAAGCACCTGACGACGGCAGGTATCTTCGTTGATGCAGTTCTGGAAGGTGTTTGTGGGCTTGCCGCAGTGGACGCAGTGCCCGAGCTGTACGTAGTCCTCGTCTTCGATGCCATCGCCAAACTCCATATGCATGCGCTTGTCGAAGACATATAGGGAGCCTTCCCACAGCCCCTTATTGCCAAACTTTTCGCCGTAGCGCACAATACCGCCGTCGATTTGGTAGACCTCTTCGAAACCGCGGTTCTTCATAAGTGCGGAGAGGATCTCGCAGCGGATGCCGCCGGTGCAGTAGGAGATAACCGGCTTGTCCTTCATCCAGTCGTACTTACCGGATTCCAGTTCGTCGATGAAGTCGTGCGTGGTCTTTACGTCCGGGACGACAGCGTTTTTAAACTTGCCAATCTCGGCTTCCATTGCGTTGCGGCCATCGAAGAAGATGACATCGTCGCCGCGTTCCTCGACCAGTTTATTGACCTCTTCCGGCTTCAAATGTGTGCCGCCGCCAATGACACCATCGACATCGACTTTCAGCTCGCCCGGAGCCCCGAAAGCGACGATTTCGTCGCGAACCTTGACGGAGAGTTTTGGAAAGTCATCAGCGCCGCCTTCGCTCCACTTGAACTGCATGGAGTGAAAAGCGGGGTACTGCTTGGTTTTCTTGATGTACCTCTTGCAGGCATCGAGATCACCGCCGACGGTGCCATTGATGCCGTGCTCGGACACCAGAATGCGGCCCTTGAGCCCTAACGACTCGCAAAGATCGCGCTGCCACAGCATGATGGCACGCGGATCGGACAGCGGGGCGAACTGGTAGTACAGAAGAATCTTGCTGATGCTCACGGGGACTATTCTAGTCTGCTCTCCCAGTTATCCTATTTTCGGTGTGAACTGCTGGTTTGGTTTAGTGCTTCTGATAGAGAGCCTTCTTCTGGTACTTAGGCTCCGAAGTAACTAGGACGCCGAGGTTGCGGAAAATTGTTTCGTCCACGCTGCCCAGAATGGTGGTGGTGTGGACATCGCAGTTTCGAAGGTTCTTCAGCTCGGCGAGGGCTGCGCAGGCATCGTCGCTGGTGGCCGCCGACACGGAAAGGGCGATAAGAACCTCGTCGGTATGCAAGCGGGGGTTGCGGCTGCCCAGGTGATGCGTCTTAAGCGTTTGGATTGGCTCGATGGCAGCAGGGGAGAGCAAGTGCAAGTCCGGGTCGATATTGGCGAGCTTCTTGAGAGCGTTGAGGAGCATTGCTGCTGAGCATCCGAGTAGTTCAGAAGTCTTGCCCGTGATGATTGTGCCATCGTGCAATTCGATTGCGCTGCCCGGTGCCCCGGTAGATTTCTCAACTTCAAGAGCTGGTGCGACGACTCGGCGGGCGGCTGTCGACACGTTGGCCTTGCTCATAATCATGGCAATGCGCTGTGAGACTTCGTCGTCTGCGCTGTTCTTGTGTTCGTCGACAAGAGCCTTGTAGTAACGGCGAACGATTTCCTGGTTGGATGCCTCTCGGCACACTTCGTCATCGTCGATACAGTAACCGGCCATATTGACGCCCATGTCGGTCGGTGACTTGTACGGCGACTCGCCCGCGAGCTTCTCCAACAGAGTGCGCAGCAGTGGGAAGACCTCGACATCACGGTTATAGCTGGTGACCTTGGTGTCATAGGCGGCCAAATGAAAAGGGTCGATGAGATTGATGTCATCGAGATCAGCTGTTGCCGCCTCGTAGGCCAGATTTACCGGGTGTTCGAGTGCCAGGTTCCAGATAGGGAAGGTCTCAAACTTTGCGTAACCGGAACGAATTCCGTGTTTGTGATCGTGATAAATCTGCGATAGACAGGTCGCCAGCTTTCCAGAGCCCGGGCCCGGCGCTGTAACAACGACCAAGTCCCGCGACGTTTGCGCCCATTCATTCAGCCCGAAGCCGGCTTCACTGACAATTTTCTCCGTGTTTGTCGGGTAGCCCTCGATATTGCGATGGCGGATTACGCTCAATCCGAGTCGCTGCAGGCGCTCAATGAAGTTCTTTGCCAGGGTGTTGTCGTCGGAAAGCTGCGTGACGACGACGCTGTCGACTAGAAACCCGCGTTCACGAAAGACATCGACGAGGCGCAGCACATCGTCTTCGTAAGTGATGTCGAGGTCAGCGCGGACCTTGTGGCGCTCCAAATCCTTGGCATTGATGCACACCATGATTTCCAGATCGTCTTTGAGGCGATCGAGCATAGCGATTTTATTGTCAGGCGTGAAGCCGGGGAGCACGCGCGAGGCATGCATGTCATCAAATAGCTTGCCGCCCATTTCGAGATAGAGCTTGCCGCCTTCACCTGCGATGTCTGCGCGCCGCTTCTTAATATGAGCGGATTGCATTTCGATGTACTTTTCGCGGTTAAAACCGACAGCCTGAGCCATGGTGCCCTTTCTGAAGTTGTGTCTGCGAGGAGCGCGCTAAAGCTTGCGAAATTCTACTGTGTCCATGGTAGTGATACTGCCTTGCGAATGTCGTATCGGTTACTGCTGTCGCGGGGGGAATTTTGGGAACTTTGGCTTATTAGGCCACGCGTAGGGGATTGTCTGATTAAAGTCCAACATATTGATATTCAAAAAGAAATATGAAGAGGATGTGACATGCTCGATCCCCAGATGGCATCATCGTCGAATTCGGCAGAACCAACCGCACGCGCCCCGTACCAAGTGGGCAGGCGAGGCTTCCTCGTCGGAGCAACTGCCGTGTCAGCTGCGAGTATGATGCCTGCCGTAAATGGTGCATCAAAGGCAAACGCCGCTCCTGCAAACGGGGCTTCTGCCGCCGCGGGGAATTCGACCACCACTTTGAATGTCGGTCGAGGAATGGCTGACATGACAGGCGAGCCACTCGGCGCTGGCATGAACGGGTATGCGGTCATGGACCAGACCACCTCGGGTCTGCGTCTTCGCCAGATGGCGCGTGCATTCATCTTCGGTGATGACAACGACAACCGTGTCGTCCACGTCACCGCAGATATGGGGCTCATGTTCCAGTCCATCCAGATGGAAGTTCTGCGGCGACTGCGAGCTCTCTTCGGAGACCTCTACCACGAGGGCAACGTGCTTATCTGCGCATCTCATACGCATGTCGCGCCGGGTGGTACATCGGGCCATCTTATGGTCGACCTGACTACTCTCGGTTTCCGTCCCGTCACTTTCGAAGCTGTGGTCGTCGGTGTGGTCAAGGCTATTGAACGTGCACACGCTGATTACCAGCCGTCGACTATCCACCTGACCAAGGGGATTGCCAAGGATGCGGGTGTTAACCGCTCCCTGGAGGCATTCAGGCGTAACCCCGAGGAAGAACAGCGTCTTTTCCCCGACGGAGTCAACCCGGAAAGCCATACACTGCACGTGAGTCGCGGTGGTCGCGAAGTCGGATTCATTAACTGGTATGGAATTCATCCGACCACCTTCGGCCCCGAGCACACCATCATCGACGGCGACAACAAGGGCTATGCAGCATGGAAGGTTGAGGTCGACCGCGGGGTTACCCACCGTGAGCCGGCCGATGCCCCCTTTGTCGCCGCATTTACCATGTCGTGCCCGGGTGACATCAGCCCGAACATGGGGCTCGTGCCAAATTCGGGTCCCGGCAACGGAGACGAAGCAGAGTCCGCCCGCATTCTCGGTCAGCGTCAGATTGACGCTACCCAAGGCCAGGCCATTGCACTGCCAGGAGGCGGTATCTCCACTGTCCACAAGTGGGTCAACCTTGGCGATGTCGACATCGACGGCCAATTCACGCCCGACGGCCAGCCGCACCGCACTGGACCTGCAATCCTCGGTGCGGCCTTCGCAGCCAGTAGCCAGGAGGACGGCGGCGGCGAACCAGCCCTAGGTTTCAACGAGGGGCAGCGTGGAGGCACACCGTGGGTACGTCAGCTCAATAACGTCGTACTCCCGAAAAACATCCGGGAGATTCAGGGCGACAAAGAGTGCCTGCTGCCAGTCGGCTACATCGATGGTCTTCTCCAGCAGACCCACATGTTCTCCATCACCCGCATCGGTGGCTTCACCTTGATCACCAATGGCCTTGAACCCACCACAATGTCGGGCTACCGCATGCGTCAGCACGTCGCTGAAGTCCTCGGCGTTCCAATCGATACTGTCATCTGCCAGGGCTACACCAACAGCTATGGGCACTACGTCACTACTCCGGAAGAATACGATCAGCAGGACTACGAGGGCGGCGCAACGGCTTTCGGCAAGTACACGCTCAGTGCGATGATTTCCATTTATCACGATCTCGCTCACGCGCTTGCCGACGGCATGGCTGTCGACCCGGGCAGTGCTGCAGGTGATCTCACTGGCATCATCCCGCCGTCGCCAGCAGGAGGAAAGGTTATCGATTCCGCTCCAATGGGCAGGAATTTTGGTGACGTGCTCGAATCCACGGCAAGCGTCACGGTAGGGCAGAAAGCCGTTGCCCAATTCGTCGCGGCAAATCCGAATAACGATTTGCGACTGGAAGACGGCTACCTACTTATCAAGAACGACCGCGGTGAGATTGTTTCCGACGACTGGGACCAGGCAACTGTCATTGAATTTGCCAAGGACGGTATTTATACCACCGCCAAGGTCACTTGGGAGACCGGAGGAGTCGCGCCGGGCAAGTATGACATCATCGTGCGTGGTAGCGCGTTGGGTGCCGGTGATTCGCTGAACGAGTTCGAGGGAGTCGCCGCGGTGGAGCTCGTGTAAGAACGTCCAATTAAATACGTCCATGCGCACAATGTGACTTATACTTCGGCCTTTAAAAACTCATCAAGGGCTTGTCTCACGTATAGTCCGTTGTGCGCGTTATTTGTATGTATCCGTCAATTTGGCAGGAGCAATTTGCTTCATGAATACCTCAAACGATCCATATAGCAACAACGATTCTTACGGTGACGGCAGCCGGGACAATGAGTCCAATAACTATGACTCCCAGAGTCACGGTTTTCCCAACAATGGTTCGCAGGACTACAACCCTTACGGGTTCGATTCGGACGCACAACATGGCCCGCGTGGACCAGAGGATTCGCCACAGTGGAATCAGACTTACGGCCGTGAACAGGCTTATGGCGAAATTCCTTCTTATGGAACTGGCGAGTCGCGCGATAGTTACGGCGGGCAACCCTATGGTGCGGACTCGAGCTACTGGCAGCACCAGTCCAGCGGGGCTTCTGCAGCCGGTGCACTTGCTCCCGGAGTCAACATGCCAGGTGGCGATGAGCCGCCGGTGAAGCCTGTGGCACAGGGGCCGACGAAGGTCGACATTGGAAGTGCCTTTTCCGCGGCGTTTCGTAGTCTAAACAGCAATTTTGCTTCCTGGCTTGGCATCATGCTGACGTTCTTCGCCGTACTAGTCGCACTGATTGTTGGCGCAGCGGCAATTCTCTTTGCGACTGGTGACTTCGATCCGGACTTTGAGCCGAACTATCCAGGCGATGTTCCGTTTGAGGATCTAGGGTCAATGTTCGCGACTCTCGGCGCGATGGCACTCCTATTTGCCGTGGGCATGTTCGCGATGCAGGCATTTATGCTGCGCGGTGCATTCGAAGCTGTCGACGGCCGAGTGCCGAGCTACGGTACTTTCTTCCGTGTAAACCGGTGGGGATCTCTTATCGGTGCCTACATTGTCACGTTCCTGGTGGGGCTGCTCGCCATGCTTCCGGGGATGGTGCTCTTCATCGCTGGAGTATCCCTGTCTGCCAACGGCAGTGAAGCTGCAGCTGCGATGATTCCCATCGGCTACCTGTTGGTACTTGTGCTGTCCATCTTCATCATGCCAATCACAGCGACTATGCCGCTTCTTGTTTTTGATGGTCGAGCAACAGCACTTGAGGCTCCGGTCGTCGCATGGCGCTTGGTGAAGCCTCAGTATTGGACGATGCTCGTTGCATTCATTCTGACGTCAATTGTTTCTTCCGCAGGTGCAATGCTCTTCTATATCGGTATGTTGTACACAGTCCCGCTTGCTCTCCTCGTGCAAGTACATATCTACCGTCAGCTCATCGGTGGCCGTCGAGTAGTTAATGAAGCCCAGGAGAATCCGGGTTATTACCCGCCACAGCAGTAGCCAAAAACGTACAAGAAAAAGCGCCCAAGGAACCGATAAAAATTGGTTCCTCGGGCGCTATTTCGGGGTTAAGTGACAAAAAGTGTGTCTGATTTTCA